>PXSF01000130.1:9589-12848 GCA_003022845.1 Halobacteriales archaeon SW_10_66_29
AACACCACGAGCGCCTCGACCAGCCGCTTCCCGCGGAACGACGTGCGTGCGAGCGTGTACGCGAGCGGCACCCCGAAGACGGTCGCAACGGCTGTGGCGACTGGCGCGGTCACCAGCGAGTTGACCGCCGCCTCCCGTGCGGTCGGCGAGACCGCCTCGGCGGGCGCACTCGCGGTCGTGCGTCCGAGGAAGGCGACGAACGGGAACAGGAAGTATCCGAGCAGCACGGCGCCGAGCGCAGCGAACACCCAGTGGTCGCGGCGCCCGAGCCAGGTCATCCGGACGCCTCCGAGTTTGCCTGCCGTCGCAAACGCTCCGGCGCCTGCCCGTGGCTCCGCGGCAGCGCGGCCGGGACCGCGAGGCCGCTCTTGCGCAACAACCCTGGCGAGTCAAGCAGGAACTGCACGAACGCTTCGCCGGCGTCGGGGTTGTCGGCCGATTCGAGCACCGTCGCGCTGTACAGCGTCGGCGATCCCCGGACGGTGTACCCGTCGTCGGTCGTGTACGCGACCGAGGCGTAGCGCTCCGCGTGAGCGGGATCGGAGAAGTTCAGCGCCGCCGGCAGCTCGTAGAACGGGAGGTTCCGATCGCGCGCCATGTTGCGGTAGGCGACCGCGACCGCGCGGTTGCCCGTCTCGACACCGGCGAGCAGCCGTTGTTCGGTCGGCTCCCGGTAGGCGTCGGCGAGAACAGCATCCCGGAGCCCGGGTGCGTCGTACTGCCGTTCGGCGAGCGCGAGCAGGTGGACTGCGCGGTAGCCCAGCGGATCCAGTTCTGGGTCGCTGATCGCCACCTCCCCGCTGTCGGCCGCCCGCAGCACCTCGTGCCAGGGGTCGCCAGCGTCGAGTCGCGCGCCGGTGCCCGTCTCGGGGTTGTACGCCAGGCCAACCTCGTTCGCGCCGAAGACGACATCCCACGTCGCGTGCTCGGGGTACAGCCGGTCGCGCAGTAGCCCGGCGTCGGCGCTGATCGCCACGTCGGGGTTCGCCTGCCGGTCGCGCACCATCCCCACCACGACGGCGCTGCCGTGATACTCGCCGTGGACCGTGGTCCCGGACTCGTCGGCGAACGCGGGGCCGAGCCGCTCCTCCAGGGCCCTCCCGAGACTGCCCGCGGCGAGCACCGAGACGGACTCCCCGCCGAGACAGCCCGCCAGCCCGGCGACTCCGGCGCTCCCGAGCAGCCCCAGCACCGCCCGACGGGGGCATTGTTCCGTCATGGACACAACGGTGTTGTGTCGGTACCGACATAACGTTTTTCACCGGCGGCGGCGAGAGTCAGTGCATGGACGACGGGAGCGAGTCGGGGGATGCTGGGGCGGCCGACAGCGCGCCAGTCGCGCCGGCGTTCGAGGCGAAGCTCCACGCCGACGGGGTCACGTTCGGGGCGGACGACGCTGCGTTGCTCCGGGCGATCGACGACGCGGGGTCGCTCAACGCCGCGGCGGACGACCTCGGCCGGTCGTACTCCAGGGCACACAAACGCCTGTCGCAACTGGAGGCGGCGTTCGGCTCGCTGCTGGCGTCCCAGCGGGGCGGCACGGGCGGGGGCGGGAGCACGCTGACCGAGCGCGCCCGGGCGCTGCTCGCGCGGTTCGAGCGCCTCCGATCGGGGCTGACCGGGGTCGCGGAGGTCGCAGAGACGGTCCTTCCGGGCGAGGTGGTCGACCGCACCGGCGAGATCGCGACCGTCGAGACGGGAGCGGGCCGCCTGCGCGCGCTGGCGCCGCCGGACGCGATGTCGGTGTTCGTCACGATCCGGGCCGACACGGTGACGCTGCAGGACGCCGATGGGGCCCCGCCGGCCGCCGAGACCAGTGCCCGCAACCGCTTCAGGGGAACCGTCCGCACCGTCGAGCGCGGCGAGTCCGTCGCCACCGTGACGGTCGACGTCGGCGCCGACCCGCCGCTCGTGGCGCTGGTCACCGCCCGCAGCAGCGACCTGCTCGGACTGGAGCCGGGGATGGCTGTCGTCGCCTCGTTCAAGACGACGGCGACGCGGGCGACACCGCGGGCGTAGCAGTGGTTGCCGGGCTGTGTCTTCTCACTGCTGTATCGTTTCGAGCACTGCCCCGAGCGAGCCGAGATCGTCGATCGTGTAGTCGGGCTCCCGGTACGACTCCTCGTCGTCGTCGTTCTCCAGCCAGACCGTCGTCATGCCGAGACACTGCGCCATCAGGAGATCCTCGTTGTACTCGTCGCTCACCATCACGACCGCCCCGTCTGCGTCCTCCATGCTGCGAACGTACCCTCTCGGGTGGGGTTTGGGCCGTTCGATCTCGCTGGAGACGACCAGCGCATCGAACAGGTCGTGGACGTTGTGTCGCTGGAGCACCCGTTCGACCCAGGGCTTTGCCATGTTGCTGAACAGCACCAGCGAGTGCTCGGCGGCTAGCTCGGCGAGGATCTCCCTGTGCCCGTCCGGGAACTCGGGATCGAGCCACGTCTCGTTCACGTATGCGATGCAGTCCTCCTCGGAGGCCCCGGTGAGCGTCGACAACAGGTCGACGTACTGGTCCTGGGTGGTGAGAAACCCCGCCCGGAACAGATAGTAGGCCAGCCACCCGGGGTACGGGTCCTGCTCCGGGGAGACGCCGAGGAGCTGCGAGTACTCCCGTTCGTCGACGTGATCGACCAGGACACCGCCGTAGTCGAGGACGACTCTCATGCACTCCCGAACTCGCCGGTACCGGCAAAGGTCTTGTGCACGGCTGGCGGGTTGCTCGCGCGGGTGGTGACGCGTGTGACGCGGGTTGCTGTGGAAGAGATCGCGCCGTTTCGGTGGCAGGAATGACCGCGAGCGGGACGGGGGTCGCTCCAGGCGACCGCACGTGGCTGGGATGCTCAGCCGGTCGCTGAGACGCTCAATTGAGACGCTCAGTTGAGACGCTCAGTTACTCTGGATGCGGGGAGCGAGCATGTAGGTGACCTCGCCCTCGCCTTCGGCGATGTCGAAGTGGAGTTTGACCGGGTACTCGTCGCCCAGTTCCATGGTGACTTCGGTGTCCTTGGGGATCGCCTTGTTCATGTCCTGGAGGTAGTCCAGCGAGAACAGCGAGGAGGCGGGGCCGACCACGAGGTCGATGAGGTCGTCGGCGTCCAGTTCCAGGTGGACGTCGTCGGTGTCGCCCTGGGCTTTGACGTAGAACACCTCGTCGGACTCGTCGACGCCGAGTTCGATGTGGTCCGAGACCATGTCCGCCGCAGTGACGGCGCGGTCGATGTCCCGGCCCTCGATGACGATGGTCGCCGCCAGGTCC
>PXSF01000130.1:12905-21635 GCA_003022845.1 Halobacteriales archaeon SW_10_66_29
AGCTGGTCGCTGTCGGCCATCCCGGCGATGTCCTGCAGCCGGACGAGGTTCACGCCGATGAGCCCGCCGTCGGCCTCGTAGGACTCGAACGCTTCGGCGGACAGCGAGAGGTCGACCATCCCGACGTTGGCCGGATCGACTGCGCGGATCTCGATCCCGCCGTCGTCGAGGTGGATCTTGCATTCGTCGACCAGCACACCCACTGAGTCGAGCGTCGCCTGGAGCGTCTCGGCGCGAACGATCGCGTTGAACATCTTGGCCGGAGCTACGATTCCATTCCCTAAAAAGACACGCCATTGGCGCCGAACGGTCCGGCGGGCGCGCTCAGCGGCTCCGGAACCTGATCGAGGGCGTAGCCCTTTTGATGGCGAGGCGAGAAGCGAAACGTATGTTCGGAGGAGGCGGCGGCGGACTCGACCCACGTAAAATGCAGCAGATGATGGAGCAAATGGGCATCGACATCGACGAGATCGATGCCGAGGAAGTGATCATCCGGACGGCCGAGGAGGACCTCGTGTTCACCGACGCCGACGTCCAGCGCATGGACGCCCAGGGCCAGGAGACGTACAACGTCGTCGGCTCGCCGGAGCACCGACCCAGCGGCGAGGGCGGCTCGGCCGGCGGCGACACAGTGGAGGCCGAGGACGACGCGAGCGACGACGGCGACGACGGCATCCCCCAGGAAGACGTCGAGATGGTAGCCGAGCAGGCGGGCGTCAGCGAGGCGAAAGCCCGCGAGGCGCTCGAAGCGACCGACGGGATGCCGGTCCACGCCATCCAGCACCTGAGCGAGTAGCGTGTCGCTGCTGTTCGTCCACGAGGCGGAAGGCCGCGAGTACCTGCTGGCGCCGGGCGACACCCTCGAAACTGACCTCGGGATCCTGGAGGTGCCCGAGGACGTCGACCCGGGCGACACGGTCCAGACGCATCTCGGGACGACGTTCACGGTCCGCCGGCTCCGCGGCCCGGACCTGTTTCACCACCTCGAACGCACCGGCGCGCCGATGATGCCCCGCGACGTCGGCCTCGTGGTCGGCCACACCGGCGTCGGCAGCGACGACCGCGTCCTCGACGCCGGCACCGGCACGGGCGTGCTCGCCGCCGCGCTCGGCCGCATCGGCGCGACGGTCGTCACGTTCGAGCGCGATCCCGAGTTCGCCGAGACGGCCCGCGAGAACATGCGCCTCGCGGGCGTCGACGACGCCGTCGAGGTCCGCACCGGCGACCTGACCGACCACCTCCCGGAGCTGTCGGGGTTCGACGTGCTGACGCTCGATACTGAGGACGCGCCGGATGTCGTGGCCCACGCTCCGAACCTGCTGGTCCGGGGCGGGTTCGTCGCCGTTTACTCCCCGTTCGTCGAGGACACCCGCGAGACTGTCGAGCGGGCCCGCGAGGTCGGCTTGGAGGACGTTCGGACGCTGGAGACGATCCAGCGCGAGATGGACTTCGACGACCGTGGCTCCCGGCCCTCGACTGCCGGTGTGGGTCACACCGGCTACCTGACGTTCGCTCGTCTGCCGTAGCGATGCTCCCCGTTTTATGCCAGCGCCCGGAGTAGTGACAGGAACGCATCGCGATAGTCGTTGGGGCCCCTCGTCAGCGACGGCTCCCCGGTGTCGAGGTCGAACCGGGACGCCAGCGACGTCGCGGGGTAGCCCGCCGTCACCACGGCGACCGGGTCGGCAGGCCAGACCGCCAGCCAGCACTCCAGTGGGAGTTCCCAGGTGGCTCCCGGCATCGGATCGGTCGCGCGGTAGCGCGTCAGGCGGATCCGGGTGCGGCTACCGCCGCGGATCCGTTCGGTTCCCTCACGGGAGACGTCGGTCAGCCCGCGGTCGCGGAGCCGGTCGGCGAACGAGTGCCGCGCTTCCGGGAGCAACGTCGGGAGCAGCATCGCCGGCATCGTGCCGGGCGGCAACGACGGCTCGAAGCCCAGCCGGGTCGTCGCGACGAACCGGAGCTGGTGATCGATCGCTCCGCCAGTGGCAGCCCGGAGCGCCGCGCGGGTGCGCTCGTCCTCGTAGCGGCGCATCGTCCCGCGCACGCGGACGCCGGGCAGTTCGAACAGCGTCTCGACCGACCCCTCGACGAGCTCCCAGCCTCCCGCTTCCCGCTGGTCGTCGGGCAGTTCCAGGGGGGCGGGGTCCGCCGGCATCGCCGGTCAGTGGTCGTCCTCGCGCCACTTGTGGTCGCACTCGGTGCAGACGAAAAAGCGCGTCTCGCTCTCGTCGGCGGCGCGGATCTGCTGCATGTACCAGTACGCCTCGTCGTTGTCGCACTCGGGGCACTGCGCCGTCGTCCTGGGCCGGCCCTGGTCCTCCGTCTCGGTCACGTCGACGATCTCGGTCTCCTGCTGACCCGTCGTCGTCACCATCCCCTCCTCGCGCTGCTGGTCGCGTGCCTTCTCGTACCCGCAGCTCCCGCAGACCCACGTCCCCTCGTCCGTCTTCATCATCGAACCGCAGTCGTCACAGAACTCCATGATACACGGGGTTGTGCCCACCGGGAGTTAAAAGGCTGGTTTTCCAGCGTCCGCGACATTCGCCCTGGCGGCCGCAGTCGGGTAGCTTCGTCCTGGTCCCCGGCGTCGTCGTTCGGAGATCGGAAAACAGAACCGCTGCCGTCCGAGATCTGTCCGGCGGTTCAGCGCGGGAGCGAGCCCGTCTCGCGCTCCTCCCACTCCCGGCAGGCGTCCATGTCGTCCATGAGGTTGCCGTAGAGCCCGCAGTACGGTTCGATCTCGCCGTCGACCTGGACGTACTCGAACTGTGCGCAGTTGCCACAGTAGCGGTCCGGCTGGCCGCGCTCCCCGGCGGCGTCAAGCACCTCCGCGTCGGGGCCCGACACGTTGGCCTGGCCGTCGCCGGTGATGGCGCTGTCCCCGCCATCGCTCGTAATCGCGCTGCCGCCGTCGCCCGAAACGCCAGCCGTCCCCCGGTCGTTCGTCGACTGGCCGAGCACGACGCCGTCGTCGCGGCGCTTGGGCTCCGACGACATCGCGGCTGCGGACGCGGTCGGGTGGGACGGTTCGTTGGTCTGGGTCGGCACCGAGCCGTCGGGGTCGTTGCCGAACAGCCCGACGCTCCCGAAGCCGGGGATCGAGGGGACCGACCCCGAGTCGGCGGGCTCTGTCGCGGCGGGGCCGGCGTTGATCACGCGGACCTTCCCCTCCTCGGTGATCTCGATGCGGGCAGTGCCGCCGGGATCGTTGCGGGTTTTGAACGTCGCGATGCCGACGAACAGACACCAGAACGTGAGCAACGTGCCGACCGAGTACACGACTATCGTCCCGAGCGCGAACGTCGGATCGTTCGAGAGCCACCGCCCCGGATAGGCATAGGTGAACAGGACGACGCCGAACAGCGCGAGGCTGGCGCCGATCGCGGCCGCCGCACGCGTCGCGCCGCTCGCGGGCAGCACGGCGAAGATGCCGATGAAGGCAGCCGGCAGGCCGAGCCCCGCCAGCACGCCGGCGTGCCAGCGGGCTTCGATCACGTCGAACCCGAACCGCGCCGAGAAGTCCGTCGTCGCGATGGTGATCGCGGCGACGACCATCGTCACACCGACGGCGAACAGCGTCATGCCGAGCCACCGCTGTCGGCGATCGACCACAGTCCTGACCCCTCCCTCGTAGACCTCGGACAGGCTGGTCATGCCGGCGACTTCGTGACTCACCCACAAAACTACCCGTCAGACACAGGTCAGACGCCCGCTTTCACCCGGATCAGCCGTTCCTACGCCCTGCTGGAGCCGTCCCAGCTTGCGCGCTCGCAAGGCGGCTCACACCCAGGTCGTCGGCGATCCGCGGACAGTCGATCAGCGGGACCCGGTGAGCGACCCGTCGAACGTCTCGCCGCAGGAGCGACAGGAGAACTGCGCCGACGGTTCGTAACGATTAATCCTGTGTAGAACCAAGATAACGCCAGAATTTTGGCCCTATTTACTGGATATCCTGGCAATAAAGGAAAGATACTTTCTACGTGAGTCCATATTTTCGCCTGCATAATGAACGCGACTGATTCCCAACGGAGCAGCGACGCGCCGGCCAAGGCGGTGCTGTTCTGTCCGGACTGTGGGCACCAGAGCCGGTACGACGACGAGTGGCGCGTCGTCGACGCTCGCGCCGCGACCCGGTATCTGTGCCCGTCCTGTGGGGCCGAAATCGCGGTTCGTCCCCGCTTCGAGGAGACGCCCTCCCTGACGGCCCGATCCTGCCGGTCGCTCAGGGAAACCTGGGACGCGAACGTCAGGCTCTGGCAGTCCGTCTGGCAGCGGTCGGTGCGACTGTGCGTCCCCGGCTGATTGATTGACCGAGCGGTTGTCCGACTGTCGACGCCGGCGGTCCGGCCGCCGCCGGTGGGTTAGATTCATGCGGCTGCGTCCCCAACCCCCGGTAGATGCGACTCGACGAGTTCATCGAGGGGTTCGAGCGCGACGAGGACGCCGAGCGGCGCCGGCTCGCCCGCGAGAAGTCCTACGAGATCACCGACCACCTCGAGGACGTCGAGCGCCAGTTCGAGCAGGTCGTCCAGGGCGACTCGCTGTACGGCTCCAGCGCCCCCGAAATCTTCGTCGGGCGCTCGAACTACCCCGACGTCTCCACGGGGCTGCTCTCGCCGATGGACCGCGAGGCCGACGCGTCGTCGTTCGCCACCAGCGGCGAGTGGTACCAGCAGGGATTGGGCATCGACGACGTGCTCCAGCGCCGGACGGGCCTGCTGAACTCCACCCGTTCGAGCCAGGTGAACGTCGAGGACGTCTGGGACGGGTTCGTCGGCGTCCAGCGCGAGGTCGCCATCGCCGACCATCCGGTCGACGTCGAAGTGGGACTGGACGACACGCCCGACATCGACCTCTCGCTGGACGACATCGCGACGCCGACCGGACCGCGCGCTCGCGCGACGGACGCCACGCTCGCGGAGAACCCCTACGTCCCAAAGCCCGTCGAGAAGACGCTGGAGGACGACGACTGGCAGGCCGAGGGGGCGATGACGTACCTCTACCGCCGCGGGTTCGACGTCTACGAGATCAACACGATCCTCTCGGCGGGCGCGCTCGGTCGCGGGCGCAACCGCCGGCTGGTCCCAACCCGCTGGTCGATCACCGCCGTCGACGATACCGTCGGTCAATACCTTCGTGGGCAGATACGAAACGCGTCGAGCGTCGACCAGGTGCAGGTGTGGTACAACGAGTACATCGGCAACGACTACTGGGTCGTGCTCGCGCCGGGCAACTGGGAGTTCGAACTGGTCGAACTGAAGGCGCCGGGCAGCATCTGGAACCCGGACCCCGGCAGTGACTACTACCTGGCGGCCGACAATGAGTCGTTCGAGGGCCGGACCGGCTACGTCGACGAGACCGCCGGCGCGTACCACGCTTCGCGGCTAGCCGTGCTGGAACACCTCGCGGACGTGGATCAGCAGGCCACGTGTTTGGTAATCCGCCACGCCAGCGACGCCTACTGGGCGCCGGTCGGCGTCTGGCAGATCCGTCTCGGGCCAGCTCCCGGTGTCGCTCGCCGACCTGCGGCGCAAATCCGAACTCGTGGCCGGCATCCAGTCGCAGCTGGCCGACTTCTAACTGCTTGCCCCATCCGGCCACTCAGACGCTGATCTCCATCCCGTCGTAGGCGAACTCGATGCCGAGGTCCGCGTACTCCGCTTCGAGTTCGAGGTAGTCGTCATAGCTGCGCCGGTACAGCTCCTCAATCTCGGTCAGGACCGCCCGGTCGGGCCGCACCTGCCGGATCTGCGCTACGGACTCCTCGAAGCTCATCTCGTGGGCGATGGTCGTCTTCTCGGCCTCCGCAGTGACGATCGGCTCACCATCCGGGGACTCCGTGAAGTACCCCGCCTCCTTGATCCACAAGTCAAGCTCCGGCAGGCGGTCGAGGTCGAAGTGGCGGTTCTCGTCGGGCGAGATGAACGCCGTCGCGTCGCCGTCCTCGAACAGGAAGCCGGAGATGGCCTTCGCGGCGCCGGCCTCAATCTCGGCGGCATGGTGGGTCACTGTCAGATCGCCGATCGTCATCGTCTCGCCGTCTTCGAGCGTCCGGACGTCGGCCCAGGCGTCGGTCAGCTGGTCGAAAAACTCCGTGTCGTCGATCGCCCGCTCGTAGGTCACCTCGCTCATGAGCAGCGGCGTCTGCTCTCCGACGAACCCCGTGACTGGCGGGTCCTCGATGCCGAGCGCCTGGAGGACGCGCAGCCCCATCGTGTGGTCGGCGTGGAAGTGCGTGAGGAAGACGTAGTCGACCACTTCGATGCGTTCGCGGTTCAGCGACTCCCAGACCAGTTCGGGGGTGTCGATCAGGACGTTCTCGTCGTGGACGAACAGCGAGTTGCCACGCCTGGCGTAGGGGACGCCCTTCTCGCGGGCTTCGGTGCAGACGCGACAGCCGCAGGTCGGCATCGGCGTGGGCGAGTTGCCGCCCGACCCCAGCACTGTGAGTTCCATGAGAGGGCTGTCCGGGGGCGGAGCCAAGAACCCGTGGTTTTCGCAGCGGATCTAGCTGGCTTCTGCGTGGATGCGTTCGAACAGGTCTTCGGTGAGCTTGCCGGTGTCGGCGACGATGTCGGCCCAGGCGTCGTCGTCCGGCGCCATCCCGACGAGGCGGGCGACGCGCATGATCGAGACGTGGTAGACCCGCTGGACGCCCGGTTCCTCCTCCCAGATGACGACGTTGCAGGGGAACAGCGCGCCGATGCGCTTCTCGGAGGTGTCCAGCGCCCGGTCGGCCATGTTCGGGTTGCACGCGCCCAGGACGTAGTAGGGGTCGCGGTCCGCATCGACTTTCTCATTGAGCAGTTCCGACGGCGAGAACTCGACGGGGATGCCAAAGCCCGTCTCCAGGCAGCACTCGCGGACGAACTCGATGGCTTCCTCGTGGCCCATCTCCAGCCGGACCTGTTTTTCGCCCACGTCTGCGGGACTGATCTGCGTCGGATCGATCGGCAGCGTCATGGCTGAGTCAACGGGCACTGACGACATAAACGCCGCGACAGTGACCGGAGAACGTTGCTCGTGGCCGGCCGCGAGCTCGCGTGTGCCGTGCGAACCGGTTACTCGCTGTCGTCGTCCGGCGCCGGTTCGGCAGTGGGGACCGGGCCGGTGCCGACGACGGCCTCGACGGCGTCGACGAACTCCTGGCGGGTGCCGAAGTACGGCTCCTCGACCGCGGCGAGCACGTCCCCGAGTTCGCGCGGGCCGTCGGGCGTCCGGATGACGGTGTCGCCCTCCCGCTCGACGATCGTGCTCTTCTCGATGCCCCACATGAACCGGGCGGCGATGCGCGCGAGCGGCGCCCCCTCGACCGCTGCGCCGTCCCCGAGGGTGACTGCCGGCTCCTCGCTGTCGTCCTCATCCTCGTCATCGTCGGCCATGTGCCGGGGTTCGCTCCCCGCAACTTAGTGGTTTGTGATGCGCTCCCGGCTAGTAGCTGCACTTGTGAGGTGTACAGGCGGTACAAGGCGACTGCCCCGGGGTCGTACGGAAATCGAAGATTTCCGTGATGACGAGACGCTTCGCGTCTCGAACCACTTGACCCCGGGGTGAGTTCACTGTTCCTGGACGTACTACCTGTCGAACGGTGACCGCTGGGAACCCCCCACCCCTTCGTTTCAACTGGAGACGGCCAGCAGCGACGTCCCGCGTACGCTCTGACCGTGCCGCTCTCGAACGAGTGTCTGGACGACTAGACGAACTAATCGCCTAGAGAGGATCAGTCTAGCTTCGTCATCTAGATTTACTCGCTAGAACACGAGGTAAAATAAAGAAAGAAGTATGATGGATTCTATTTTCACCTAGTGCGGGTTTGGTTTTATACACATCATATTAAATCTTTCCCCGTTGGTAGAGGAATATTCCTCGGCTATCTCCCCCCACCCCTCTTGATCGGCGTTCCAGTTGAAACGAAGGGGTAGGGGGGAGGGCGGGTCAACTCCGGACGTTCTTAGGGCGTCTTCTCCATCCTGTTCTCACTGATTCGGTCGCGTCGCAAAGCGGTCTAGACTTTGCTTCCGGTGCTCTCAGTTGAGAGGTCACAGCTCAGTGCTGTTTTGGTCGAACGTTAGAGCAGTTTATCGAGAAACGATTCGTAGTAGGCTGGATCAGCGTACTTCACCAACCGAAGTTGGAGAAGTGCCTCTAACCCCTCCGATGTCCAGCGCATCCACTGGTTTTTGCACCGCTTGCTGACTTCGCCCATCAGCCGTTCAACGGGGTTCGGCGGTACCGTTTTGTCCTCGTCGATGCTAACAGTGAACCGCACGTCGATTGTGGCGTGCATGGGTTGCCTCGTAGGTTGAACACCAGAGTCAATCCCGCCTTCACGGGAGTCAGTTGCTATTGAACTCTGGAGGACTTTGCGACACGACCGATATCCTACACAAATCACGTCCGGGTGTATATCGTTGTCCCCGACTTCCTCCCTTTCCTGTCAGATCGAATATTACTGTCTGACGTATACTTAAGTACGTCGCGTTGGCTTGTTGGAGCAAGCCCCGACCTGGGGCCGGGAGGATACGGATGGGACTGCTCACAGAACTCAAATCCAGCATATCACGCGCAGCATCGACGTTGTTCTCCGAGGAGGACCCCAAACGGATCGGCATCTACGGGCCGCCGAACGCCGGGAAGTGTCTCGGTCCCGACGAGAAAGTGCTGCTCGCAGATGGCACGCACAGACGTATTGAGGACGTGTACGAGGAAGTTGCGGCGAGCGATCCG
>PXSF01000131.1:0-2453 GCA_003022845.1 Halobacteriales archaeon SW_10_66_29
TCGCGATGATCCACGTCGTCGACGACGACAGTGTCGAGGAAGGCGACGACGCCACGCCAGGCGAGTTCCCGGTGTTGCCCCACGTCAGCGCTAACGGCGTGGTCCCCGGCGGCGTGACCGACCCCGGCGCTGTGACGGTCACCGAAGGAGTCGATGTGAACGACGATGGGAACCTGTCAAATGACCTCGACGGTGACGGTTACCACGAAGACGTCAACGGCGACGGGGAGTTCTCGATCAGCGACGTCCAGGTGTTCTTCCAGAACCGGGACTCCGACAAAGTGCAGAACAACGCAAACCTGTTCAACTTCGACGACACGGAGCCGGTCGAAGTGACCATCGGCGACGTGCAGGCGCTGTTCCAGATGCTCTAAGGAAAGAGCATTAGCGCAGACCGCCCGTTCTTTCTGGGCGCTCGCTTCCCGCTGCCGTAGCTACTGGTCTGTCGCTGACCCCTCCAGCCGACGGCTTGAACCGTCGGTATTAGCCACCCCAACTGTATATACAGCCAGACGTGATTCGCTCAAGAGAAATAGCCGATATACTGTCGTGGCACTGGACAGAGTCACGTCTGGCTGTATAGTCGACGCCGACCGGGACGATACTTCGCGTGCCTGGAGAGTGAACGCCAGGAGCCGTGGCTACACGTGGGCGCACGCGAGCGTGACATTTGAATGAGCGCCCTCCATGCTCCGCGTTCGATTGTAGCCACAGCGACGGGGCGTCGCTACTGGGCTTGGTCGTCGGCTGGTGCAAAAAACGGCTGGTGCGCCGCGGCGTTACTCCCCCAGGAGCTGGAACAGCGCCTGGACGTCGCCGATGGTCACTTCGGCCGGCTCCTCGCCGTCGAAGTTGAAAAACTGCGCGTTGTTCTGGACGACGTCGCTGTCCAGGTTCTGGAAGAACACCTGGACATCCGAGACCGTGAACTGGCCGTCGCCGTCGACGTCCTCGAAGAGGCCGTCGCCGTCGAGGTCACGGGGCTCGCTGTCGCCGACGATGGCGGGCGGGCCCTGGCTCGGGCCGACGCGGATCGGGATCGGGTCCGTCGCGTCGTAGGCTGTCGACAGGGCGTGCTGGTACTCGCCGCGGACGACCCGGCTGGTGTCGAACTCGAAGGTCGCCGTGTCGGTTTCGCCGGGCGCCGCCGAGACGTCCGCCGAGTCGACGAAGACGCCGTCGAAGCTGTAGCTGAGCGTGCTCCCGCCCTCCCGGCTCCCGAAGTTGAGCACCGTCGCGGTCAGTTCGAGGGTGGCGCCGCGGTCGACGCGGGCGGGCGCATCGACGCCGGTGATCTGGAAGCCGGCGCCGACGAACGTTGCGAGCGTCTCGACGAGCTGGTCGTCGGTGAACCAGCCGTGCGGGATCTGGGCCCCCGGCGGAACGAACGCTGCGGGGATCCCGATGGGGAACGGGATCTCGACCTGTTCGCCGCCCTGCAGCGTGACCCTCGTCGGGAAGACGTTGACCCCGTTGGGATCGCCGAGCCACCAGGCGACGTCCTGGGTGGCCGTGCGGTCGCCGGTGTTCTCGACGATGCAGTACTCGTTGAGAGTGCCGCCGATCTCGACGTTCTCCGTCTGCCCCCACTCGACGATCTCGAAGAAGGCCGGGTCGGGGTCGACCATCACCTCGGTCGGGCCGGTCTCGACCGTGAGCGGGCCGTCCGGCCCGTCGAACTCGTGGACGAGCCCGAACTGGCCGGTGCCGGGGTCCTGCGTGCCGACGGTGATCTGTACACTGCCGCTGACCGGCTCGGGGAACGTGACCTCCTCGCCGAGCGTGATCTGCTGGTCTTTGACCACGACGGTCAGGCTGTCAGTGTCGATGTCGGTGTCGTCCGTCACGTCGACGGTCAGCGATTCGACATTCGCTAGGACGACCGAGAACTTGAACGTCTCGTTGAGGCCCATCACGTCGGCCTGGCCCGACAGCGGCACGACGTCGACCGCCGGGTCGAGGGTGACGTCCCGGGTGACGGTCTCGCCGCCGGAGACGTCGACCGACTCGGTCACAGTCCCATAGCCGAACTGGTCGACGGTGAGTTCCCAGTTCCCGTCGGCGACGTACAGCTCGAAGCTGCCGTCGGCGCCCGTCTCGATGTCAGTGCCGAACGCCGTTTCGACGGTCGCGCCGGGGACGGGGTTGCCGTTGGCGTCGGTGACCGTGCCCTCGACGACGTTGCCGTCCGTGGCTGCCGCGGCCGCCGCCAGCGCGTCGATGATCCCCTCGCCGTAGCGCGGGCCTGGGGTGGCGTCGGGCCCGCCGCCGTGGCGGGAGGTTACCATCAGGTACTCCTGGGCCTCCTCGATGGTGAGGCCGTCGGCCGCGCCGAGCAGCAGCGCAGTCGCGCCCGCGGTGTGTGGCGAGGCCATGCTCGTCCCGCTGAGCCGGGCGTAGCTGCCGTTGGGGTAGGAACTGAGCACGCTCACGCCGGGTGCGGAGACGTCGGG
>PXSF01000131.1:2584-15135 GCA_003022845.1 Halobacteriales archaeon SW_10_66_29
AGCTCGATGGCGCTCTGGACCGGGTCGATGTACGCGTCGAAAAAGCCCGTCGCGCCGAGGCTCATGTTGATGACGTCGACGCCCTGCTCGATGGCCCACTCCATGCCCGCGACGATCTGGGCGAACGTGCCGCCGTTGTCGAGCACTTTCGCGTTGTAGAGGTCCGCGCCGGGCGCGACGCCGATGTGTGCGCCGCCGGACGAGCCGCCGGCGACGATGCCGCTGACGTGGGTGCCGTGGCCGTTGGGGTCGAACGGGTCGACGTCGACCATGTTACCGTCGGCGTCGAAGAACGCCCAGCCGTCCTCGGCCAGGTCGATGTCGGGGTGGTCGGCGTCGACGCCGGTGTCCAGCACCGCGACGCTGACGCCCTCGCCCGTGGTGTTGAACTGCTCCCAGACGTCGGGAGCGTTGATCTGGTCGAGGCCGTACGTGTACTGGCCGTGGTCCTGGGGGGTAGCCGGCTGCTCCTCGACGGGCTCCGGTCCGGGCACCTCGAAGTTCGGATGAACGTCCCGGACTCCCGAGAGCGCCGACAGCTCCGTCTGGGCGGCCTCGGCCCGGCTCTCGACGAGCACCGCGTTCGTCAGCCAGAACTGCCGCTCGACGGTGACGGTCGGCATGCTCCGGAGCGTCTCGACGAGCGGCTGCTGGGACTGGTCGGCGGCGAGCTTGGCGTCCTCGGCGGAGGGCGCACCGCGCACGGGCGTCTCGTCCAGCCGGAGCATCCACTGCGATCTGTCGTCGTCGGTCGTTTCGCTCGCTTCCTGTTCGTCGTCCGATGCGGCCGCTGCGGTGCCCATCCCGGTGGTGCCGACTGCAGCACCGGATACGAGCTTCAGTGTCGATCGTCGTGACGTCTGTCGGTCCTTATCGCTCATTGTTCTCGGTAGCGGTGTGTGGCTGCGTTCTGTGAACTGTGCCGCGTCGCGTGACGTTCCTGGGGGCCACCCTGACTCATTCTTCCCACTCCTGGAGCTTCTGGAACTGCGCCTGGATGTCAGCGATCGTCACGCTGTCCGGGTCCGACCCGGCGAAGTCGAACGCGCCGGCGTTGTTCTGCACCGCGTCGTCGTTCCGGTGCTCGAACAGCAACTGGACGTCCCTGATGGTGAACTCGCCGTCGCCGTCGACGTCCTCGTACGTGCCGTCGCCGTCGACGTCCTGTGGCGCACTCCCGCCGATGATCGCCGGTGGCCCGCCGCCGGAGCCGATCTGGACCTGCTTCGTCTCGGCGTCGTACAGCGACGTGACCGCCTGGACGTAGGCGCCGCGGACGACCCGGTTGGTGTCGAACTCGAAGGATACCGACGTGGTCTCGCCGGGTGCCGCGTCCGCGGTCGCCGACCCGACCAGGCTCCCGCCGATCCCGTACTGGATCGGGTGTTCGCCGTCGCTGTTCCCGAAGTTCAGCAGCGTCACGTCCGCTTGGAGGGTGTCGCCGTAGGGGATCCGGCGGGGCGTCTCGATGTCGGTGATCGTGTAGCCGGGGCCGACGTACTCGGCGTCGGTCGAGACGCTGTCGTCCTCGGTGAACCAGCCGTGCTGTTCGGGCGCACCCGGGCGGTCGAACGCCTGGGGGATCCGGATCGGGAACGGGATCTCGACCTGTTCGCCGCCCCTGAGCCGCGCGGGTCTCGGGAAGACGTTCCTGCCTTCGGGGTCGCCGAGCCACCAGAAGACGTTCTTCGTGGCCGTGCGGTCGCCGGTGTTCTCGATGACGGCGTACAGCCCGAGCACGCCGCCCATCTCGATCTCCTCGGTCTGGTCCCAGTCGACGATCTCGAACGCGGCGTCGTCGGGATCCTCAAGCACCTCGCTGGGGCCCGTCTCGATGGTGATCGTGCCGCCGGGGCCGTCGAACTCGTGGACGAGCCCGAACTGGCCGAGCGTCGCCGAGTCGCTGACGCTGACCGTCAGGGCCGCTTCGCCCGAGAGACCGTCGAGTTCGAGGGTCTCCCCGAGCGGGAGGTCCGAGCCGCCGACCGACAGCGAGAGGTCGTCCGCGCTCAGGTCGCTGCCGTCGGTCAGTTCGACGGTGAGCGCGTCGAGGTTCGCGACCCGGACGGCGATGTCGAACGACTCGGCCTGACCGATCACGTCCGGCTGGCCGGACAGCGGCGCGATGTCGACGCCCGGATCGAGCGTGAGGTCCTGCGTGACGGTCTGGCCGCCGGAGACGTCGACGGACTCGGTGGCGACCTGGTAGCCGAACTGGTCGACAGCGACGTCCCACTGGCCGTCGGCGACGTACAGCTCGAAGCTGCCGTCAGAGGCAGTTTCGGCTTCGGTGCCGAACCCGGTCACGACAGTCGTACCGGCGACGGGGGCACCGTCGGCGTCGGTGACGGTGCCTTCGACGACGTTGCCGTCCGTAGCGGCCGTGACAGCCGACAGGACGTCGATGATCCCCTGGCCGTAGCGTTCGTCCTGGAACGCCTCCGGCCCGTCGCCGTGGCGGGCGGTCGCCCGGAACGTAGATTTGATCTCCTCGATCGAAAGGTCGGGAGCCGCGCTGAGCAGCAGCGCGGTCGCGCCAGCGGTGTGTGGCGAGGCCATGCTCGTCCCGTTGAAGAAGGCGTACTCCCCGTTGGGCTGTGCGCTAAGCACGCCCACCCCGGGCGCGGAGACCTCGGGGACGTAGTAGTTGATCGGCCAGTCCTGTGTGAGCCACCAGGCGGTCCAGGCGTCCTCGGTCCGGACGAGTTCGCCGCTGGAGAAGCCGGCGATGTCGCCAGCGGGGTTGCTGGCGCCGATCGAGAACGCCTCGTAGACGTTCGCGGGCGTGCCGCTGGTCCCCTGTCCGCTGTTGCCGGCCGAGGAGACGACGATCGTCCCCATCCCGGTGGCGTTTTGAACCGGTTCGATCAGGTTGTCGAAGTAGCCGGTCGCGCCGAGGCTCATGTTGATGACGTCGACGCCCTGCTCGACGGCCCACTCCATGCCCGCGACGATCTGTGCCCAGGTGCCGCCGTCGTCGAGCACTTTCGCGTTGTAGAGGTCCGCGCCGGGCGCGACGCCGATGTGGAGGCCGCTGGCTGCGCCGCCGGCGACGGTGCCGCTGACGTGGGTGCCGTGGCCGTTGGGGTCGAACGGGTCGGCGTCGACTCTGTCGCCGTTTTCGTCGAAGTACGCCCAGCCGTCGTCTGCGAGGTCGATGTCGGGGTGGTCGGCGTCGACGCCGGTATCGAGCACCGCGACGCTGACGCCCTCGCCTTTGGTCCCGAACTGCTCCCAGACGTCGGGGGCGTTGATCTGGTCGAGGCCGTACGTGTACTGGCCGTGATCCTGCGGAACCAGCCGCTGCTCGTCGACCGGTTCCGGGTTCGGCACCTCGAAGTTGGGATGGACATCCCGGACTCCCGAGAGTGCCGACAGCTCCGTCTGGGCGGCCTCGGCGTTGGCCTGGCTCTCGACCAGCACCGCGTTCGCCAGCCAGAACTGCTGTCGGACGGTGACCCCTGTCATGCTTCCAAGCGTCTCCAGGAGGGGCTGCTGGGACTGGTCGGCGGCGAATTTGGCGTCTTCCGTGGAGGGCGCACCCCTGGCGGGCGTGTCGTCGAGACGGAGGAGCAACTGCGTGCTGCCGTCGTCAGACCCCCCTGCCGATTGCCCGTCGTCTGTCGCCGTTGCTGTGCCTGCTCCGGCTGCTCCCACTGCTGTGCCGGATACGAGCTTCAGTGTCGTTCGTCGTGACGTCTGTAGGTCGTTGTCGGTCATGATTTCGTGAAATGATTCTCGTGTGTCTGGCTGTCCCACCGTTGGTAGTCGTTGTTATGCTTGCACTAACATGGTATGCATGGAACTTCTATTTGATATAACTAGTGAATTCTATCTGTCCGTACTGGAGGCGGATTTTGACAGCCTCAGGCGCTCTAGATCTAATTTTGGCGCTCATTCTGTGTTGAATTACGGACGGTTCCTCGCGCACGCGACACTAATTGACAAAACTGTGTCAAACCTCTCCTTGCTCATCGAACACGCTGCTTCCGGACGAGGATGGGGAGCTAGCCGCCTACATCGGCGTGTGTCGCGGTACCGGACGGCGCTATACGCACTGAAATCGGCCTTCGGACACGTCACTGACACGAACGACACTCATATACCCACCCCTCGGAGTTTCGATCACCGCCCGGGTGTATCAGGAAATACACCTTCTGACAATCGACGACGAAGTGGAGAGAACGTTGGGCTGAAGGCGTCTTCGGGAAAATTAGGATCAGGGACGGCGCCGCTGGTGCCAGTGCTATTACACTTTACCGAATACACAAAGTACTTAACCAATGTGGTTGAATGGAAACCCGACGGGGAACAGTTAGTAGCCGTTCCCCCCGACTGCAATCGGGAAATCAAAGCAAACTATGAATAACGAAAAGATACTATCGATCTTCCTCACGGTCCTGATGGTTGGATCCGTGTTTGCCTTTGCCAGTCCGGCTACGGCACAGGCAGAGAGCGTTGACGTTTCGCTCCAGCCATCGGACGGGGAGATCATACCCGGAGAAGAACAGACATTCGAACTGGTAGTTGAAGGTGCGACAAGTGGCATCGGGTCCTACACCATCGAGGTGCAGTCCGATGACACGTCCCTGCTGACGATCGAGGACGCGAGAGCGTTCCAGACGTCGGCAGGCCTGTTCGAGACCGACGTGGCTGACGACGGTAGCTCCGTCAGCTTCTCCGGTCTGGTGCAGTTCGACGCACAGTCCAGCGCGACGCTCGCCGAGATCGACGTCGCTGCTGCCGACGTTGAGGGCGAAAGCTCCCTGAGCGTGTCGGTCAGCGAGATCAACGACAAGGATGACGGTGACAGTTACGACGTCGATAGCGAAAACGGCTCGGACGTCACGGTCGACGAGCCTGACCGCGACGTGACCGAAACCAACGTCCTGGACTTCAGCGTCGATCCGAACGATCGGACGCTGGTCGACAGCCAGGCCAAGCACTTCAGTGCGGCCGAGTTCGACCAGGACAACATCCAGCTGTTCAGTGAGGGGAACCCGACACAGCAGCTCGAGGTAACCCTCGACGTCGCCGGCAACACCGGCACTGAAACGCTGCTCATCGACTACTCCGAGACGGCCGATGCAAACGTCATTGCAAACGACTTCAACATCGCCTCCGACGGCCCGCTCGACGGTGCCGTGACCAACACCGAAGTCCGCAACGGTGTCGGCGAACTCGCGATCACGTTCGACACCGCCCAGACCGGTGACGTCATCGCGAGCACGCAGGAGATCACTGTCGAGTGGACGGTGGACCCCGAAGAAACGTCCATCGACCCCTCGGGCGGTGACGCCAACGTGCGCCACGTCGCCGAGATCGACGGCGTCGGCGACGACGCCTTCTACCGGCTGACTGCGCGCGGTGCGACCGCCATCTCCGGTGAGGACGGCGAGTTCGACCTCAGCGAGGAGGTCCTCGCGGAGAACGTCCAGCCGACCCGTCAGGGCGGCAGCGGTGCGTTCCGCATCTGGCAGGACCAGATCATCACGTTCCAGGTCCCCCAGAACACCGACGAGCTCTCGATCTGGGAGTACGAGGTCGAGAGCCAGGCCGGCGAGCCCGACCAGGTCGTCCGCGGCCAGCGGATCACCCGCATCGGTTCCGCACCCGGTACCGTGAAGAACTTCGACACCGGTCAGCTCGACGCGAACCAGCGGTACCTCGTCGACTTCCGCGGGACGCAGGAAGTCGCGATCCTCGACGTCGATCCGCTGAACCTCAACGTGACGGCTGAAGACGAGTACGTCGAGAACCAGGACATCGAGCTTGAGGTCACCTCCGACGACACGAGCGGTGGGACCGTTACGACGTTCTTCTTCGACGACAACTTCAACTTCCTGCACTCCGAGCAGGACAACCTCGCCGGAGACGGATCGGCGACGGTCCGCACCAACGCGACCGAGTACCTCGAAGGCATCGACGACTACTTCGCAGTCGTCCAGCACGACGAGTCCGAGGTCACGCTTGACCCGGTCTCGTTCTCGGTCGTCGAGGCGCCTGACGAGAAAGTCACGGTCGCGTCGCCCGTGCCCGAGGACGACTCGTTCGCACGCGGTGACATCATCCCGATCGAACTCGAATTCGAGAACACCCGGACTGGAACGCTGACGTTCGGTGACCGGAGCAGTCCGCAGAACCTCGAGATCAACGTCACGGTGCGTGACCTCGACGAGGACGGGACTGCGACGATCTACCTGAACACGTTCCAGATCGGTGACGGTGCGTACACCGACGACGGGGAAGTCGTCAACACGGACGACAACCGCAACCACGGCTTCTTCACTCTGGATGAGAACACCGGACTCGTCGGCCAGGCAGTCGCCCACGGGCCGAGCCTCGACATCGAGGGTGGCTCCCAGGGCGGCGCGGTCGTCTTCCCACAGGCCTACGACCTGGTGACCACCAGCGGCGAGGAGTCATACAAGGCCGAGGATCAGTTCCTCAACGACCGCTCGATCGCCCGCATCCAGCCGGGCAGCAGCGATGGGGTCAACCTCTGGACTGCACCCGGCATCGGTGAGAACGAGATCGAGCCCGAGTTCGAGGAAGACGTCCAGCAGCTCGTCGAGGACGGCGTCATCACCCAGGCCGACGGACAGATCGCCGCCCAGGACTTCATGGTGCTCGAAGCCGACGTGACGGGGCTCGAAGGCATCATGCACGAGGCCGTGCTGCAGGACGATGACCTCGATGTCGACGACTTCCTCGACCGCGAGGACGACCACCTGATCACTGAGGAGTTCTTCGCCGCGCAGAACGAGAACCTGACGGATCGTAGCGGCGAGGACGAGCTGATCGAATTCAGCATCAGGACCCAGGAGACCAACGCGAGCGTGCAGGAACGCATCGAGCCGAACGAAGCGGTCACGCCGCTGGCCATCGACATCCAGCAGGCGACGACCGGCGTCGTCGCCGGTGCCGACGACAGCGGCAACCTCGAGACGTACTACATCCCGATCCGGCTCAACCCCGGAACGGACCTCAGCGTCGAGGAACTCTGGCTGCCGTCCGTGCCGAACGACATGACGCCGAGCGAAGCGGTCGGCGATCCGGACGTCGACGTGCTGTACACCTCCGAGGACGCGCCGCTGACCACGCCCCAGGAGTTCAACAGTACGTTCATCCTGGACACCAGCGACGCCCGGCAGCCGGGCATCCCGGCCAACGGCCAGATGGAAAACGGCTTCAACGACTCCGTCAGCAACTGGGACTTCGTCCGCGGTGAGGCGTTCGTCGATGGCGCCGAACCGATCCTCGTCGTCCCGCAGGAGGACGGCATCGAGATCAGCGGCACCACCACGGTCGCCGCAGGGACGAACCTGACGATCAACCTGGCGACCACGCCCGCGGAGGACCCGCCGTTCTTCAAGCAGAACCCGACGGTCTTCCCCGAGTACGTGGAGAACGAGTCGATGAACCGCTGGACGATCACCGAGGACTTCGCTGAGTTCGACGTCGGCACGAGCTTCGAGCTGACGATCCGCCGGACCGGCTCCGCCGGCCAGCTGACGTACTTCACGACGCCGGCTGGCGAGGACCCGGCCCCGGTGCCCGGCTCCGTCGGTGAGGTCCGCGAGGTGCAGGAGTTCACCTTCGAGGACCAGCCCTCCGGTGGCCAGTCGGTCATCGTGCAGAGCTTCCAGGCTCCGTACGACAGCATCATCGAGATCCAGGACTCCAGCGGGAACGTCCTGGGTACGAGCGACGTGCTCCCGTCGAACGACTCGGCGCAGTCGCGGATCGCGATCCCGCTCGATGAGGCCATCACGGAGAACCAGGAAGTCACTGCGGTCGCAATGGTCGCCGGCGGGCAGGAGTACCCGAACGGCGAGCGCACCGCAGAGATCATGGTCGAGGAACTGGACGAGGCTGAGTTCAGCGTCAGCAACCTCGATCCGCAGACCGCCGAACTCGGCGAGCCCGGTGAGACGATCACCGTGTCGGCGACCGTCACCAACGAGGGCGACCTCGAAGGCTCGACGGACGTCGCCCTCACCCTCGACGGTGAGGAAGTCGACTCCCAGAGCGTGACGCTGGCTGGCGACGCGTCCGAGGAAGTGTCCTTCGACGTCAACACTGGCGACCTCGAGCCCGGCACGTACATCCACGGCATCGCCGCCGGGGATGACGACACGCAGGGCTCGCTGACGATCAACGCGCCGGACACGCCGACGGAGACGGAGACGCAGACGGAGACGCAGACGGACACGCCTGAAGACAGCGACGACGGTGCTGGCTTCGGTGTCGTGATCGCGCTGCTCGCCTTCATGGGCGCTGCGCTGCTCGCGGCCCGTCGCCGGTTCGACAGCTAACGACCGGAGCGATCCGGTTCGCCGACGGTTTCCATTTTTTCGCGCGCTACCCGCCGAGTGACGACGCCGTCCGAGGGCGCCGTTCGTGTACGGGAGTCGGGAAACAGCAAAGCATATAGTTCGCATCGCCCCTACGGTTGGGTATGCTCGGCCAGCTGGGCGAGGCGGTCGCGACGGTATCGGCGGTCGCACAACCGCTTGGCTGGCTGACGTTCGCGCTGTTTCTGTTCGCGGTCGGGCTGGAGTACGTCGACCGCGACCGGTCGCGGCCGGTGTTCGTGCTGGCGTGGCTGCTGTTCGGCGGCTTCTGGCTGACGATGGTGTACCCGTGGCTGGTCGTCGACGACAGCTTCGTGAAAGGCGTCGGGGCGCTTGTCGCGGCGCCGCTGGCGGTGCTGGTCGCCCGCGAGTTCGCCAGCGGGCGGGACTCGCTGTTCACGCTGTCGCGCGCCATCGCGTTCATGGGGCTGATCTACGTCCCGGTCGTGGCGATCACGCCGGTCCGGGAGTGGCTCATCCTGACCGTGACCGACCAGACGGCCTGGGGGCTGTCGCTTCTGGGGTACGATCCGCCGGTCGTGGCGGAGCTCTCGGAGCTGTCACACATGTCGGGTGTGGGCCCCGACGACGAGATTCCGAAGGATCACACCTTCGAGAACACGTTCGTTTTCTTCGGCGACGGCTACCGGATCACCTTCTCGATCATCGCTGCGTGTACGGGCATCGGGAGCATGGCCGTCATGGGCGGGCTGGTCACGGCCGTCCGGGCGCCGCCCCGCCGGAAGCTGAAGGCGCTGGCGATGGCCCTGCCGATCATTTACGTGCTCAACATCGTCCGCAACGTGTTCATCGCCGTGAACTACGGCTACCAGAAGATGCACCTGTTCCCGGACGCCACCATGCTCCTGTTCGGCGCCGACAACTACCTCCGGGTGTCGTACCTCTGGGCCGACCGGATCCTCGCACAGATCGGTTCGGTGATCGCGATGCTCGTCATCTTCTGGCTGGTCGTCCGCGAACTCCCGGAGGTGATGCAGCCGGTCGAGGAGGTGCTGTACCTGGTCACCGGCGAGGAGCGCCGGCGAGTTCGACGAGCGCCTCGCGTTCGAGCGGGTGGGGTTCGGCAGGAATCACCAGCAAGTGCAGCGGTGGTCCGAACGATTCGCCGGCGAGGGCCGAGAGAGCGTCGGCGCGGACGGTGGGATCGTCGCTGCCGGCCTGGCCGACGACGACGCCCAGCGGATTCCCGAGCGGCTCTGCGAGCAGGTCGGCTGCGCGGTCGCCGGTCAGGAACCGCTCGTTCTCGCCGTCGATGTCGAGGTAGACGAGCGTGTGGAGGTCCCGGTCGCGGTTCGCCTTGATCGTGTCGATCACGCTGTCGGGGACGCCGCCGTGGGTCTCGGGGAACGGCAGCGTCGTGGCCTTCCCGAAGCGGTAGTTCTGCAGGCCGGTGAGCGAACTCGCGGCCGTCTGGGCGGTCGTCCCGTGGATCACGCGGGTGTCGATGCCGCGCTCGTGGGCGCGCAGGCGCAGGTCGACGTGGGTCGTCGAGATCATCGTGTCGCCGGCGGTGAGAAACGCGGCGTGGCCCTCCTCGGCGGCGTCGAGGATCGGTTCGGGATGCTGTTCGACACCCGCGCGGTCCCGGACCTCGATGTCGATCCCGTGGAGCGCTTCCAGGCGGTCGACGCTGGTGCCCGCCAGACTGCTCGTGTACCACTCCGCGAAGGCGGCGTCCGCCGATTCAAGCGCGTCCCGTCCCCTGAGAGTGATCGAGCGCTCGTTGTACAGCCCCAGCCCGATGAACGAGAGCATACTGCCTCTCGGGCTGGCTGGCGGTTAACCGCTCCGGCTTCGCGCGTTCGCCTGCATACGTGCTCGTCCACGCGGGGCAGAGAATCAGTCGCTCTCGACGGCTGCCGTGGTGCTGCCCTCGCCCGCCGGGTCACCGCCGGGGCCGCCGGCGAGAAAGCGCCGTCTGTTCTCCTCGGTGGGCATCATGCAGCTGTCGCGCTTGCCGAACACGCGGTAGCGGTACTTGGCGACGAGGTCGTACACTGCGTCCCGGAGGAACCGCGGGAGGTATTTCGTCGGCCCGAGCAGGCGGTAGACGCCGCCGAGCAGTACGCCGATCCGGATCGCAGCGTCGGACTTGACGTACGTCTCATCGCCCTTGATCAGTACGATCGAATCGAGGTCGTGGTTCTCCAGGCCGTGTTCGGCCAGCAGGTCCCGGGCGACCGCGGACTGCAGCGGCGCGAAGCGGAACCGCCCTTCGGGATCGTGCCGGATGAGAAACTGCACCGTCCCGGCACAGAGGTTGCAGACGCCGTCGAACAGCACGACCGGATGGTCTCCGGGGGCGTCCGTCATTGGCTGTTAGTTGGGGCTGATCGTGTTTACCGGTGTCGCTCCGTGGAATCAAACGCATTGTTGTGATGAGTGATAAATAATATCAACTCTCACACCAGGATTCGTTTAGATCAAGAAAGACTGCAATCTGTTCCGTATTTCTTATGGACCAATGGAGCAATAGACAATCATCTTGTCCAGCACTCTCTACATAATTTTCCTTAAGAAATTCAGCGGACACATGCTGTTCTAAGTTTGTATCTTCTACTTGGATTTGATAGTTATACTTATATGCATTGTCGATATCAGGTGAAACCTCAAATCGGCGGCCTTCAATTGGTTCATCATTTATAGGGACCACCGTGTCTGAATATTCGAAGTTTCTTTCATCTTCGATCGAATCGATTGTCAGATTAACTGTTACCGACCGATCCAGGCGGTTTGTAGTCTCAATAACCGCCAGAGGATTTATCGGTGTATCTTCGGACCCACAACCTGCAATAATAGTTGTTCCACCCACGCTAACCACCCCTAGGAACTGCCGCCGATTCATCTCAAGTCGGTAATGTCTCCTTCCTAATATGGGTCTTTTGTTGGAGAGTCATACGGTCATAGGAACAAACCCAATTCTCCTGTATATGACAGTGCCAGAAGGGTCTACCACGAACCAGGTCGTTTGACTATCAAAAATTCAGATGTTATTTCTGGATTTAATATCGGAGTTCCAAGCAAATGGCGGAATTTCGCACTGGACCCCAGTAGAGAAATATTCCTCCGTGGTGCCCTGAGCCGGTGTATGAGCGTGTACAGGCGATGGGACTTGTTGATCGGGCCCGGGA
Source organism: Halobacteriales archaeon SW_10_66_29 (assembly GCA_003022845.1). Classification (GTDB taxonomy): domain Archaea; phylum Halobacteriota; class Halobacteria; order Halobacteriales; family Haloarculaceae; genus Halovenus. The sequence continues at coordinate 14,094 of PXSF01000131.1, forward strand.
CGGCCGCATGCGGGTGATTTTGGGGACAGCAACGAGACTGTGAGCGGGGCGGCCTCCGGGATCGAGTCACCCTGATAGAGATTTTTCACGAAGCCAAGCCGCCGAAGCCGGTGATCGTCTTCAGCTTCACGCAGCAATTCGTCGATCTCCTCCTCAGACAGGTGATGTTTGATCTCTTTCTGACGCGACTGTTCCATTACCCAACCAACAGTCTTAACTCACAAAAGTTTCCTTGATCATTACGCGATTTTCGTGATCCCGAGAATCTTCGATTTCCAGAACAGACTCGGTTACCCGAACTTGCCCGTGATGTAGTCCTCGACGCGCTGGTCGTCAGGGTTCTCGAAGATCTTGGAGGTGTCGTCGAACTCGACGAGTTCGCCGCCGGTGAGAAACACCGCGGTCTGATCGGAGATGCGGGCGGCCTGCTGCATGTTGTGGGTGACGATCACGACGGTGTACTCGCTGGCGAGGTCGTCGATCAGGTCTTCGATCTTCGAGGTCGCAATCGGGTCCAGTGCCGACGCTGGTTCGTCCATCAGCACCACCTCGGGGTCGGCCGCGATCGCGCGGGCGATGCAGAGCCGCTGTTGCTGGCCGCCCGAGAGGTCCAGCCCCGAGGAGTCCAGTTGGTCCTTGACCTCGTCCCACAGCGCGGCGCGGCGCAGCGCCGTTTCGACCTTCTCGTCGAGGTCGTCGTCTTTGCCCTGGACGCGCAGGCCGTAGGCGACGTTGTCATAGATGCTCTTGGGGAACGGGTTCGGCTCCTGGAACACCATGCCGATCTTGCGCCGCAGCGCCACGGGATCGACGTCGTCGTCGTAGACGTTCTTCCCGCGGAAGCGGACCTCGCCCTCGACGCGGGCGGCGTCGATGAGGTCGTTCATGCGGTTGAGACACCGGAGATACGTCGATTTCCCACAGCCCGAGGGACCGATCAGCGCCGTCACCTGCTGTTCGGGAATCTCCATGGAGACGTCCTGCAGAGCCTGCGCGTCGTTGTAGTAGACGCTGAGGTCGCGCGATTCGATTATGGTCTCGG
>PXSF01000132.1:0-2298 GCA_003022845.1 Halobacteriales archaeon SW_10_66_29
CCACATGTTCTCGTTGTGGTGCATGGCGATGATCACCGACCCGGCGCCGAGGAACAAAAGCGCCTTGAACACGGCGTGGGTCGTCAGGTGGAACACGCCGGCGACGTAGCCGCCGCCGCCGAGCGCGAGCATCATGTAGCCGTACTGCGAGATGGTCGAGTACGCGAGCACCTGCTTGAGTTCCTGTTTGACGAGCGCCATCGTCGCTGCAACGAAGGCGGTGAACCCGCCGATCAGGGCGATGATCCCAAGCGCCGTCGGCGAGAGGGCGTAGAAGCCGTACATCCGGGCGACGAGGTAGACGCCGGCCGCGACCATCGTCGCCGCGTGGATCAGCGCCGAGACGGGCGTCGGGCCCTCCATCGCGTCGGGCAGCCAGGTGTGCAGCGGGAACTGCGCGGACTTGCCGATGACCCCGCCGAGCACGAGCAGGCCCAGGACGGTGATCCACGCCTGGTTACCGAGACCGAGGAAGGTGTTCATCTCGCCTTCACCGCCGAGCACGGCTTCCGCCGCGGTGACGAACGACTCCTCGCCGGCGAAGGCGGTCGTGCCGAAGGTGGCGAAGATGGCGACGACGCCGATCAGGAAGAAGTAGTCGCCGAAGCGAGTCACGAGAAACGCCTTCTTGGCGGCGCTGGCGGGGGCGCGCTCGCGGAACCAGAAGCCGATCAGCAGGTACGAGCACAGCCCGACGAGTTCGAAGAACATGAACGCCATCAGGAGGTTGTCGCTGTAGACGAACGCGAGCATCGAGAACGTGAACAGGCCGAGGCCGGCGTAGTACCGCGGGAGGCCGGTCTCGCCCTCGTCGTTCATGTAGCCCAGCGAGAACACGTGGACGAGAAAGGAGATCAGCGAGACGATGACGAGCATCAGCGCCGAGAGGGGATCGATCAGCAGGCCGAACGTGAGCGTGACGCCCTCCCCCTCGACGCCGCCGACGAACGTGTACAGCTCCTCGTGATAGGGGCCGTTGCCTCCGGCGAGTTCGACGACCATCCACAGCGAAAGCAGGAGCGAGCCGCCAGTTGCGGCGATGCCGGCGAGCGCGCCGCCCTTCGGCATCTTCGAGCCGAGGAACAGCGCGATGCCGAACGCGAACAGGGGAAACAGCGCGATCGCGGGTGCGAGGGCGAACACGTCGACCATCTTACCACCTCATCGTGACCGCGTCTCTGACGTCGATGTCGTCGAAGTTGCGGTACAACACGAGGATGATGCCGATGCCGACGGCCACCTCGGCGGCCGCGAGGCCGATCAGAAACAGGGCGAACACCTGCCCGGTGAGGTTGCCGTGGGCCAGCGAGAACGCCACCAGGTTGATGTTGGCGGCGTTGAGCATCAGTTCGACTGACATCAGGAACACGAGCGCGTTCGAGCGGACGAGGATGCCGAACAGGCCGATACAGAAGACGGCGGCCGACAGCACGAGGTAGTACTCCATCGCGACCGCCATCACCGCTCACCCCCCTCGTCGCGTTTCGCCAGCATGAGGGCACCGTCAAGGGCGGCGTCGAGCAGGACACCCAGTAGTAGGAGGGAGACGACGAAGTTTCCGGTGTTGCGGTACAGCACCTCCGGGCCGGCGGCCTCGGCGGCGCCGATCAGGGCGTATCCGATGCCGACGATGACGCTCGAATCCGGGAAGCCGTTCGTCTCGAACGCCGATTCGGCCATCCCGGTGCCGTTCGCGGTCAGGAACACGACTGTCATGATCGCGAACAGGGCGGCGGCGATGAGACCGGGCAGGAGGCTCCTGTTCAGGTCGATGGGGCGCGGGCGCGAGGTCATGCGCCGACCTCCTCCGGTTCACCGACGCCGTCGGGCTCGCCCGCCCCGTCGGGTTCGGTCTCCTCGCGGCGCGTGAGCATCACGCCGAACGTGATCAGCACCAGCACGCCGCCGATGTAGACGAGCACCTGCATGGCGGCGATGAACTGGGCGTTCAGCATCACGTAGTGGATCGCGACGCTCGAGAGCGCGACCCCGAGAAACAGCGCCGCGTGCCAGACGTCCCGCACGAGGACGACACCCAGGCTGCTGGCGACTGTCACGAGCGCGAACAGCCCGAACGCGAGTTGCTCCAGTACCATCTTATCGGAGATGCAACTCGCTAACTTTTGAAGATTCCCTTTTCGGTCGCTCCGGGCGGTCTCGGAGGCGAACTGGTTCGGGGTCCCGAAAGCTCGGGCGGCAACCGTGATTCATATGCGCTTCGCCGTCGGAGGGGCAGGCATGCACGATTTCGCCGTCGTCGGTGCCGGACCCGCCGGCTCGCGGTTCGCCCGACGAGCC
>PXSF01000132.1:2495-3607 GCA_003022845.1 Halobacteriales archaeon SW_10_66_29
TCGAAACCCACCGTGCGCGGATGGTCGCGGGCTGTGACGGGCCGCGCTCGCGCGTTCGGGAGGCGGTCGGTCTGCCCGACCCCGACGAACTGCTCCACGGCGTGCTGGGGTTTACCGACGAGCCCGATGCTCAGGAGTTCGTCGATGTCCACCTTACAGTTCCGCGATTTTTCGCCTGGCGCATCCCGCGGGGCGAGGCCGGCGTCGAGTACGGCCTGGCGACCCCGCCGGGCGACGACGTCACCGCACAGTTCGAGTCGTTCACGGACGGCTACGGCGTCGACACCGACCGCCGCTGCTCGGGGCTGATCCCGATCGGTCCGGCCGACAGCGTGACGACGGGACGGGTGTTCCTGATCGGCGACGCCGCCGGCCACAACAAGCCGTTCACCGGCGGGGGGATCCTCTACGGCATGACTGCTGCGGACTGCGCTGCGGAAACGATCGACCCCCGCGATCCGGCGACCCTCGACGCGTACGAGCGGGCCTGGCGGGACGAACTGGAACGGGACATCCGTCTCGGACACCTCGTCCGGGGCGCCTACTCGCTGCCCGAGGCCGTCCAGGAGGCAGGGATGGCGCTGTTCGAGGGCGAGATCGGCGTGCACATGGACCGGCCGACGTCGCTGTTCTCCCGCGAGCAGATGAGGGCCATGCTGTCGGACTGATAGTGATTGTTGTGAGTCTTTACCGCCGGAGAATCACAATTTGTGGGGTTCAACCCGCGAGACAACCGTTCCTGTGACGTGGTCACAAAAATAATCGCAACAATCACTATGATAGGAGCGACGACGAGATCGCCCGGTAGATGGCCAGGACTGGTCAATTTTGCGACCACACGAAGTACTTAGCGACCGGAATTATTACAGTGGCTACCAACTGTGTGCCTATCGTCAGGGGGCGATGGACCACGGGCACGGTCACTGGTCGATCGCTCCCCGGACGAACTAACTGGAGTCGCCTCGATGGACCGGGACAGGTTCGCTGTGCGGTGGCCGCTCGCGGCCGACCAGTCTCGGGTTCTTTCGGGTGGTTCCGGACCAACAGGAGCTTACGCATGGCAGACACCCCAAACCACAAGTACAACGTTCCCGATCAGGGAGATCAGGATT
>PXSF01000133.1 GCA_003022845.1 Halobacteriales archaeon SW_10_66_29
GGCCTCCGGCCTGCGGTGCTTGCGTCGTCCGGGCTGGATCGAGCGACCTGCCCCGTTCAGTCCCACCCGAATCGGCTGTTTTCACCGTCCACAATCGCGGTGATGGCCGAATTAGCGACGCGGGTGGGACTGGAAGGGGCCGGCTGCTCGACGACGGCGGCCGACGCAAGCACTGAGCGGGCGGTGTCTTCGCGAGCACAGCGAGCGAAGGCCAGCGAGTCGCAGCCCGCGCAGCGCAGCGAGCAGGACCGTCTCGCCAGGCCGAGAGCGAAGCGCGCAGCGAGGGTCACGCGAGCGAAGCGAGCGCGACCTCGGCAGACGACCGAAGGGAGTCTGCCGGTGCCCCCGAGTCGAGCAGTCGGGGGCTTCCTGCATCTCCGAGTTCTTCAATTTCTTCCCCGAGGTACTAAGCTTCCCGGGCAGTCGGCAGCTGCGCCGCCGACGACAGCGGCCCCTTTCATAGTGGTTGTTGTGATTATTTTCAGAGTGCCCCAGAAAAACAGGTGTTTCGGGGCTTGAACCGTCGGTATTCTGTCTACCCGGCGGTAACGAGTCACAACAACCACTATCAGTCCACCCGGACGTGAGCCACACCCTCCCCATCCGACTGCGGTGCTCGCTCCCTGCGGTCGCTGCGCTCCTCATCCCTCGCACAGTACGTGCTCGCGGCACTCACTTCGTTCGAGCACGCTCGCCAGCGCGCGCCGACGCCCACAACGCGGCCGGGAGCGCGTGCTTGCGCCTCGCGCAAGCCGTGCGTGCCGGGAAGCGGAGCTTCCCGAACCTCGCGGCGAAGCCGCGAGAACCCGGGGAAGGGCAGGGCTGCTGTTCGGGCGGGAATGAAAGGGGCTGCCCGCTCGATCCATCCCGGGCGACGGTGAGCGCGAACGCAGTGAGCGCGAACGTCGGAAGACGCAGCCTGCGAGCGAAGCGAGCAGGACCATCTTCCGGAATAAGCACCGCAGCGAGCGGGCGGCCGACCGCAGGGAGGCCGCCGAATGCTCGAACGGCGTCCTCGTGAGCGCAGCGAGCGAGGGCTCGATTGACGAGCGGAGCGAGTCGATCGGTGAGCGGAGCGAGCCGTGAGAGCCCCGGATGGTCGAGCGGGCAGGGGCTTTCTACATAATTGCGGTTGCGGCGGCAGTGTTTCCGATTCCTAACGAGCGGGCAGAGCCGTTCAACATGGCAATCCCGGAGACGACTCCGCCACGACCACCCGTTCCTAGCAGCAATACGAACCTTAAAACCACTAGCCGCCCCAAGGGAGGCGTAATGGACGTTGCGGACATCCCGAACGTGCCCGAGTGGCTGCCCGCTTATCTCCGCGAGCAGGGGATCGACTCCCTCTACCCCCCGCAGGCGGAGGCCGTCGAGCGTGGCGTCACACAGGGCGAGAACCTGGTCGCCGCGGTCCCGACCGCCAGCGGCAAGACCCTCGTCGCGACGCTGGCGATGCTCTCGGCGATTAGCGGCGGCCCCGACGACGAACAGCTCCCCGGCGAGCCGGCCGACGGCGGGAAGGCGCTGTACATCGTCCCGCTGCGGGCCCTCGCCAGCGAGAAGGAAGCCGAGTTCGCCGAGTTCGAGGCCTACGGGCTCGACGTCGGCGTCTCCACCGGCAACTACGAGTCCGACGGCGGCTGGCTCGCCGGCAAGGACGTCATCGTCGCCACCAGCGAGAAGGTCGATTCCCTCGTGCGCAACGACGCGCCGTGGCTCGACGACCTCTCCTGTGTCGTCGCCGACGAAGTCCACCTCGTCGACGACGGCGAGCGCGGCCCCACGCTGGAGGTGACCCTCGCCAAGCTCCGGTCGCTGAACCCCGCGCTGCAGCTCGTCGCCCTCTCGGCCACCATCGGCAACGCCGAGGAACTCGCCGACTGGCTCGACGCCGCCCTCGTGGATTCGACGTGGCGCCCCATCGAACTCAAGAAGGGCGTCCACTACGGCGACGCGCTCCACCTCGAAGACGGCAGCCAGAAACGCGTCCCCGTCAACAGCAGCGAGGACCAGCCCGCCGCAGTCGTCCGGGACACCCTCGAAGACGACGGCTCCTCGCTCGTGTTCGTCAACTCGCGGCGCAACGCCGAGGCCGCAGCCCGACGGCTCACCGCCACGACCGGCAACTTCCTCACGCCGGAGGAGGAGGCCGAACTCGCCGAGGTTGCCGACGAGATCAGGGAGGTCAGCGACACCGACACCAGCGACGACCTGGCCGACGCCGTCGAGCGCGGCGCCGCTTTTCACCATGCTGGACTCTGTGTGACTGGAGATACACAGATATTAAAGTCAGATGGAACTTTCGAGGAGATTGAATCTCTCGTCTCAAATGGCGGGAGGTCAGTTCTTGGACTATCTGGATATACGCTCGGGGAAACACCAATCACAGATACCTTCGAGATGACGGAATGCCCCATTCTCGAAGTCGAGACCAGAACCGGGAACACGCTCAAACTGAGTGAAACGCATCCACTACCCGTCCTTCGCCCGGATGGTATTTTCTGGAAACCGGCAGGGGAAATTTCAACTGGGGACTTCGTTGCACGTCCACGCTATATCGATGTAGATGTCGAAACGCCCGGCTTCCGCTCACTCGTCCCGGACCAGCATCGCCCATATCGTGAGTATAAAACTGTTAAACGTCTATCAAAATCAGTAGCCGATAGTAATTTGCCCGCCGAATATCGTCACAGCTATACGACAGATAGAAACATCAGCTTGGGTAGTTTCCGCGAGCTGTGTGATCTGAATGGTGAAGAGCCATCAGAACTCTTCGAACAAGCAATTAGCGACGGTGGACACTCCCCAATAAATGTTCCACGAGAACTGAACCGCGATCTCTGTTGGCTCATCGGTACCGTTGTCGGTGATGGATATACAGACGCGAACTCGGTAGTACTGACTGGCCGGTCAACGTTGCTTGACGAGTTTTGTCGGATCTGTAAAGAACAATTCGACCGGGAACCACACTGGAACAAATCGCCATCGGGAACTCCATCCGTTACGTTATCCTCGAAACTAGTTGCAGACGTATTTCAGGAACAATTCGGGCTCTCCAATGGTGGAAAGAAATCACCACGTCTCCCAGACATCCCGCTGGACGATAGATCACTTGGTGCGTATCTTTCTGGGTTATTTGATACTGACGGGTCCGTGTGTGACCGCCCTAATCAGAATGGTTCACCAGCCATCGAACTGTACTCGAACAGCGAGACATTCATCAAACAGGTGAAAACTGCTCTCTTGCGATTCGGTATAATCGCGTTCAAGGATACACGAGACGTCAAGGGGCGCATCACGGAGCACGACGGCCGTAAAATTCGAACACTCTCAAACGTTCACCGCTTAACAATCTACGGCACTGAGCAGTTTAGAAAATTTCAGGAACACATCGGCTTTCGTCATCCAAACAAATCACAGAAGATAGAGAATATCATCGAAAAGAACCCAGAGGGAGGCCGAAGACAAAATGACATCATTCCGTCAGCTCTTGGTGAACACGTCCGGGAAATTCGAAACGAAGAAGAGTACAGCCTTGCAGAGTTAGAGCCCGAGGTGCCGAAAGCGACCCTCTCACGGTTCGAGAATGGAAAGACGCCGATGAAGCGAACGACGTTCCAGGCACTCGCGACCCAACTCGGCGACGATCAGCTACTTGATATCGCATTTTCTGATATCTTCTGGGATAGAATAGAATCGGTTGAAAGCGTCGGAAGCGAACCATTGTACGACCTGAGCACTGGCACTGCAAACTTTGTCGCTGATGGAATTATTGCTCACAACACTTCGGACCACCGCTCGCTCGTCGAGGACGCGTTCCGCGACCGACTCGTGAAGGTCGTCTGTGCCACCCCCACACTGGCGGCGGGCGTGAACACCCCCGCCCGGCGGGTGATCGTCCGGGACTGGCGCCGGTACGACGGCACCGTCGGCGGGATGCAGCCCCTCTCCGTGCTGGAGGTCCACCAGATGATGGGCCGCGCGGGCCGTCCGGGCCTCGACCCCTACGGCGAGGCGGTGCTGATCGCCGGCGGCCACGACGAACTCGACGAACTGTTCGAGCGCTACGTCTGGGCCGAACCCGAGCCCGTCCGGTCGAAGCTCGCCGCCGAACCCGCTCTCCGAACCCACCTGCTCGCAACCGTCGCCTCCGGGTTCGCCCGCTCGCGCGAGGAGGTGCTTTCGTTCCTCGAAGGCACACTGTACGCCGAGCAGACTGCCGACCGGGACCGCCTGGAGGCCGTCACCGACGACGTCATCGCGTATCTCGACGCCAATGGCTTTCTCGACACCGGCGACGGCCTCGCGGCGACGACCCTCGGCCACACCGTCTCCCGGCTGTACCTCGACCCGATGAGCGCCGCCGAAATCATCGACGGGCTCGAAGACGCCGCCGACGCGAGTGCCGGCGCCAGCGCCACAGGAGAAACCGACGGACCAACTGCCCTCGGTCTGTACCACCTCGTCTGCCGGACGCCGGACATGTACGAGCTGTACCTCCGATCCGGCGACGAGGAGGAGTACACGATGCTGGCCTACGAGCGCGAGGAGGAGCTGCTCGGGCGGGCACCCTCGGAGTTCGAGGACGAGTTCGACGACTGGCTCTCGGCGCTGAAGACCGCCCGTCTGCTGGAGGACTGGGCCAGCGAAGTCGACGAGGGCGAGATCACCGACCGCCACGGCGTCGGCCCGGGCGACATCCGCGGCAAGGTCGACACCGCCCAGTGGCTGCTCGGTGCCGCCGAGTCGCTGGCCGGCGAACTCGACCTCGGCATCGGGAGCGAAATCCGCGAGGCCCGCGTCCGCGTCGAGCACGGCGTCAGCGAGGAACTGGTCGACCTCGCCGGGGTGCGGGGCGTCGGCCGCGTGCGCGCCCGCCGGCTGTTCGACGCCGGCATCGAAACCCGCGCCGAACTCCGCGAAGCCGACAAGTCCCGCGTGCTCGCCGCGCTGCGCGGCCGCGAGAAGACCGCCGAGACGATCCTGGAGAACGCCGGCCACCGCAGCCCGTCGATGGACGAGGTCGAACCTGACGACGACGTTTCCGTCGAAGGCAACAGAGGCGGTAGCGACACCACCGAGTCGACCGACGGTCGCGAGGAGGCGAGCGACGACCAGGCCAACCTCGGTGATTTCTGATGGAGGTCGTCGAGGGCACCGCACGGATCGACGACGTCGAGGCGTTCCTGGGAAAGCTGGACGCCGTCGCCGACGAGCACGGCGTGACGATCCAGGCGTTCGACGCGCGGTACGTCGTCGGCCGCGAGCACCTCGAACGCGCTGTCGAGTTAGCGACGCGGGCCATCGACCGCGGCGAGGCCATCGCCCGCGAGGAGGGCGTCGAAATCCTGCTGTACGCCGCCGGGCGCCGGCAGATCAACCGGGCACTGGAGATGGGCGTCGCCGAGGGCGAGTGGCCCGTCGTCGCCGTCGTGGTCGACACCGACCGCGAGTCGCCGGGGGGCGATCCGGCAGACGACGAATCCTCAGCAGGCGATTCGACGGACCGCGAGCGAGCCGCCGCGGCCGACCTCCGCGAACACCTCGACCCCGCGGAGACGCTGGGGAAGTACGACGAGCCCCGCGTCTGCGAGTTCTTCGGGGTCACCGACGGGGAGCGCGAAGCGACCGCGGGCGACCTCGCCGACCTCGTCTGCGAGCGCGTCGCGCTGCTCGTCGTCGAGCGATAACCATGACATCGAACGACGACCCACGACGAACGGACAGATCGCGGCTCACCGCCCCTCTCACGATCGGCGGCGTGGAGCTCCCGAACCGGCTCTACCGCGCGCCGCTTCTGGAGTGTGCGGGCAACGGCCCCGACGCCGTGGAGACGTTCATCGACGAACTCGAACCGGCAGCCGAGGCGGGCGCCGGCCTGATCTTCCAGGGGGCGAGCATCATCACCGGCGAGGGCGGCTGCGCCGCGCCGAACATGACGCGGGTCCACGACCCCGAGTTCGTCGACGAACTGTCCCGGCTCACCGACCGGATCCACGAGCACGATTCGCGGATCTTCATCCAGCTGGCCCACGGCGGCCTGCGGAGCCTGGATCTGTGGCACGCCGAGCACCGGCGGCGCAATCCGGGCGCGACACAGGCAGCAGTGTCGCGGCCGCCCTGGCAGCTCCGGCTCGCCGACCGTGCGGGGATCGTCGATCTCCGGCCTGACGTCCTCTCGACGGCGGAAGTCCGCGAGTTGGCGGAGGCGTTCGGCCGGGCGGCGGGGTACGCCGTCGACGCCGGCTACGACGGGATCCACCTCTCCGGCGCGAACATGGGGATCATCCAGCAGTTCCTCTCGCCGCACTACAACGACCGCGACGACGAGTTCGCCGACGGCGTCCGCTTTCTGCTCGCCGTCCGGGACGCCGTCCGCGAGCACGCTGGCGACGTCCCGCTCGTGACGAAGGTGCCCGCCGAGACGGCCGCGCCGCCGTTCGTCCGCGAGCACCTCAGCCGCGGGGAGGGCGTGACCATCGCAAAGCGGCTGGCCGAGGCGGGATACGACGCGCTGGTCCCCGTCGAGGTGTCGACGTACTGGGACATGAGCGTCATCCGGGGGGCGTTCCCCGAGCGGGCGTGGGAGGCCGAGGACCTCCAGGACGACTACGCGGCCGTCTTCGGCGGCGAGTGGCAGGCTCGCGCCGTTCAGGCGCTCAACCGACTCGAAGGGCGGTGGTACCCCAGCGAACCCGGCTGGAACGCGGCGTTTTGCCGCGCCGTCCGGGAGGCCGTCGACGTGCCGGTGCTGTGTGAGGGTGGCCTCCGCGAGCGGGCGCACTGCGAGCGGTTGCTCGGCGGCGAGGGGGCGAGCGGCGACGGCGTGGGCAGCGAGCAACCACCGGCCTGCGATATGGTCGGGATGGGCCGGCCGTTTTACGCCGAGCCGCGGCTGCCGGCGCGGCTGCTCGCCGGCGAGGAGCGGGTGCTGTGTGAGAGCTGCAACAACTGCACGGTCCCGCAGGCCGCGGGCGAACCCGGGCGCTGTCGCACGCCGGAGATCGTCCGCGAACGGGCGCGGCGCGAGGGCGCTGGCGAGTACGAGCGGACCGAAAACACCGAGGGCTCGACCACGGAGTAACCGCCACGGACGCTGTTCGAGGCTACCTGTGATAGTGATTGTTGTGATTATTTTCGGCACTATGTCGCAATAGCGGCGGTTTCACGGCCCGAAACTGGCGTCTAACGAATACCCGGCGGTAAAGAGTCACAACAATCACTATGAGTCCAGTCGGGACCCGAAGACATTTATGCGAATATGATGACCAGAATGTATGGATGATTCTCGGCGTGGGTTTCTGAAAAGGGCAGGCGCAGTCGCCGGGATCGGGACGGCAGCCGGAGGGCTGATCCTCCTCGACCGGGCACGCAGTTCGGACCCGCCCGGGCCGAGTGATCTCCTGCTCCGGAACCGGGACGACAGGTCCCGCTCAGTGTCGACAACGGTCTACTGGTACGGATCCGACGGGACCGACGCCGGACAGCGGCTGTTCCAGCAGGAATTCACACTTGATCCCGACGGGAGACAGATCCTCGAGGATGCCCTCGAGCGTGAGGGGCGATACGAGGTCGTCGTCCGGACGGACGCCGGCAGGAGCGATCGGATGGGCTGCGTGTTGGTGTGGAACGAAGACGGGCGCCGGAGGGGGATGGGCGTCCGCGTGACGATCCACGACGGGGACGATACGATCGGAACCCGACGGATGCACGACGGCGAACCCGTCGTGACGGCGTTCAGCGACGACCAGCACAACCGCGACCTGCGAGAGACGTGCGTCCCGGGAGAGGCGACGAACGTGCGGTGAGTAGGCGGGACAGCTTTCACGCTGATCAGGCGCCGCCGCCACCCCCGTCGAGGGTCGTCTGCGGGTCCATGGTGTCGCGGATCGCGTCGCCCAACGCGTTGAACCCGGTCACGATGAGGACGATCAGAACGCCCGTGATCGTCGCGATGTGCCAGGATTTCGTCGAGACATACGGGTGCCCCTCCGCGATCATCCGGCCCCACTCCGGCGTCGGCGGATTGCTGCCGAACCGGCGGACCGACGAGCGTCGTCGGGACCACACAAGCGGGGATTCGAGAACAGTGAATCCGACAGGCGGGACCGGCAGCGTCAGTCGGAGGGCGCGGCTTCGGCCTCGGCAACCTCGTCGGTGATCTCGTAGAGGTTCTGGCGGGCGTCCGCGAAGTAGACGTCCTCCTCGATGACACCGATCTCGTCGAGTCGTTCGAGCGCGTACCGGACCGTCCGGGCCGACAGCATCGACTCCTGGACGATCCCCTTCTGTGTCAGCGGGCCGTTGTACTCCAGGACCTTGTACACGAGTTTCGCGCTCGGCGGCAGGTCGGCGATGCCCTCCTCATCGGATTCTGTCATCGATTCAGTTATTGGACGCCCGCTGTATAAAGATTGAGGGATTGCCCTCCCCGACGGGAACGCGCTCCAGCAGTGCCGTCCTCCGGTTCTCACCTGTCGTCATCGTCCGCTCCATCGTCGCCGTCGGCAGTCGCGTCCACAGCGCCACCGCCCCCCTCGGACTCGGCGGTGGCTGCATCGTCAACGACCGCCTCGGTCGGGAAGACGAGAAAGCCGACGAGGACAGCGGCGACGGCGAGGCCGAGATACCACAGCGCGAGGCGGGCGTACGCGTGAAACAGGAGCCCGGTCGCGCCGATGACGACGCCCGCGACGAGCAGGTACAGGCCGTACAGGAGCAGTGCCGTGCCGGCGGCGCCGCCACGGGTCGCCACCTCGGAGTCGGGATCGTGCAGGGTGTCGTGGGCGGCCCAGGCCATCAGGAGCACAGCGCCGAGGGCGTTGGCAGCGACCCCGCGGAAGGCGTCCACCCCCCGGATCACGTCGGCGGCGAACAGGAGACCCGAGCCGAGAAACAGGACCAGTCCGACCAGGAACAGCCAGGGCGAACCGCCGTCCCACGTGGCGTCGTCGCTCATGCGCGTCTGTCAGCCCCGAGGGCAGGCACCCGCTTAAATCGGTCGGCGGTCGGGTGACGGACGGCGCCGACGCCAGCCGGACAGTCATAGTGATTATTGTGAGTCGTTCCGGGATTGATCGCACGACTGCGTGCGGTCGACCCGGTAAACAGTCACAATAATCACTATCAGACGTGCTCGCGCGGCATCAGGTCCGCGAACGGCTGGTCGGCCAGCCAGTCACAGAGGTTCACGAGCTGGTCGGTCGCGGCCTCGAACAACCGTTCCCCCTTCTCGGGGGTGGCGTCGGTCTGGTCGCCCAGCACCCCGTTGTCGGTGTTCTCGATGGCGTCGAAAAAGGTGCGGGCGCCGAACTGGTGGTTCGTGTCGCGCCCCCACTCGACCAGGCCGCCGTCGCGGGCGTCGTCGAGGCGGTCGGGATCGACGAGGTTGCCGGCCAGGTGCATGATCATCGCCGTCTCCTTGGGGCCGCCGTGGGGACCGTTGACCGCGAACAGGTCGTCGACGAGGTCGGGGATGCTCTCGTTCCACATCCACTCGACGGCGTAGGCCGTCCGGTCCTCGTGGAGTCGGCGGCCGACCTCCCGGAGGTGCGTTACGTTGCCGCCGTGGGCGTTGACATAGATCACGCGGTCGATCCCGTGGTAGGTGAGGTTCCGCGTCAGCGACTCGACGTACTTCCGGAAGGCGGGCGGGTCGACCCACATCGTCCCGTGGAACTGCCGGTGGTGGGGGCTGACGCCGACGGTGACCGTCGGGGTGCAGAGGTAGCCGCCGCGGTCGGCGGCCTCCCGGGCCAGCGCCTCGGCGATCATGTGATCGGTCCCCTCTGGCAGGTGCGGGCCGTGCTGCTCGGTCGACCCCAGCGGGACCAGGGCGAGCGATTCGGACTCGAAGTACTCGCCGAGGTCCGGCCACGTCTCGGCTGCCAGGTACATGCCTCGCCGGTTGGGTGGCCGATTTCAATACTCTGTCGACTGTGGCGTCGGGTTGTGGTTGATCGAGGAACTGTCGGTGCTACTTTGAAGAAGGCTCCCGACGCTTCGCTCGAAATTATCGGGGCAGACGGACTGTCGAAGAAAGCCCGCCAGGAGAACGATTGTGCAACCGGCAGAAACTCGCCGTCGCCCCAATCAATGCCCTGGTTCTTCGACACTCTGGGAGTGCGAGATTCCATGTAGTTCGATTCCGGACGTTTTAGCGTGAGAGAGACGAAGAAGGAACCGTGCTTCTCGTACTCTCGGACACCCACTGCGAGACGGAGCCGGAGCTGACGCCCCACCTCAGGGAGGAACTCGACCGGGCGGACCGCGTGCTCCACGCGGGGGACTTCACGACGGAGTCGGTGCTCGACGGCTTCGAGGCGCTCGCCGACGAGTTCCGGGGAGTCGTCGGCAACAACGACGCGGCGGCGATCCGCGACCGGCTCCCGGAAACCAGGATCGTCGAGTGGGCGGGGCTGCGGCTGGTGGTCGTCCACGGTCACGAGCACAGCACGACGGCACTCGGACTGCTCGCGCGCCAAGAGGACGCGGACGTGGCCGTCGTCGGGCACTCACACCGGCCGGGGATCGAGACGAGCGGGGCACTGACGGTCGTGAATCCGGGGAGTCACGCCGACCCGCGCGGGTACCGTCCCGCGTACGCGAGAATCGTGGAAAGGGGGGACGGTGTGGTACAGCTTCGGACGGTTGCCGGGGAGACGTTCGGGTCGGCCCGGCTACAGGGTGTGTAGGGCAGGGCAATGCACACAGCGGTGCCGGGCCGACGACGAATGGGGCACAGACCGCCTGCGGTGGAGGGCCGAAGCGGGTCAGCGCACTTCCGTCTATGTTCCGGTGTATAAAGAAGCCGCCGGAGGCTCAAATTCGGATTTGAGTCATCGCCGATCCGGAGACGCCGACCGGATCAGCCCCGCAACCGGAGCGTGACCGCGACGACGCCCAGCGCGAACACGCCACCCAGGAAAAACAGCAGGCCTGGCGGCAGCCCCGCCGCAGCGTCCGTCGCCGCGTCCACCGCCTCCGGCGTGGGCGTTCCCTCGGGGAGCGGTGTCGCATCGGGGTCGGGAGTCGGCGTCCCGTCCGGCGTCGGCGTCTCCGTGGCGTTTGGCATCTCCGTGGCATTCGACGTCTCCGTCGGTTCCGCGTCGGTGATGCCGGGGCCATCGTCGGCGCCACCGCCGTTTCCGTTCCCGTTGCCGTTCCCGCCAGCACCGTTGCCATTCCCGTTTCCGTTGCCGTTGCCGTTTCCGTTGCCGTTTCCACCGGCACCGGTGGGCGCGTCGCTCGTCGAGTCCCCGCCGAGCGGGAAGCCGTCGCCGAACAGCGACTGGACGGCGAGGCTGGCGAGCGCGAGCACGCCGAGGGCGCCCAGCAGCCGCGAGAGGGCAGCCCGGAGCGTCGACTCGTTCTCCTCGTCGCCGGCGTAGATGACCAGCGGCTGGTCGGCGGGCGCGAACACGTCCATCTCCCGGCCTTTCTCGGAGTAGGCCGTGTCGACGATTTCGACGGCGCCGGCGTTGCGGAGTTTGTCGAGGTGGTACTGGGCGTTCTGGACGGACGTGTCGACCCGCTCGGCGAGTTCCGAGGGCGGCGCCGGCTGCTCGTGGAGCTCCGTGAGCAGTTCGCGTGCCGTCTTCGAGGATAGCGCGGCGAGGACATCGTCGGCGTCCTCGCTGTCGACATCGACGATCCGCGGCTCGGCGTCCTCGGGTTGAGGATCGTCGGGCCTGGAGGGCAGCAGCGACATCGCTGTCCCCTACGAAGGGGGGCCGTATCAGTCTTATCTCTGAGTTCACACGACGAACGCTGCCCGCGGTCCGTCACGTACTTGGCGATGAACACCTAACGGCGCGGTAATGGAGTCTCTCGACCGCCGCCGGGACCGGATCGAGACGCGGCTCGAGACGGTGGTCGACGGCACCGAGCCCGCGGAGCTCCGCGAGCGGGTGCGCCACGTCGCGCTGTCCGGCGGCAAGCGCGTCCGGCCGACGATCACGGTACTGGTCTGCGAGGCGCTGTCGGGCGACACCGAGGCGGCCGTCGAGTTCGCCGTCGGCGTCGAACTCGTCCACAACGCCTCGCTGGTGATCGACGACATCATCGACGAGTCGGACCTGCGCCGCGGCACCCCCGCGGCGTGGACGGCGTTCGGCTACGGGCCGGCGATCGTCGCCTCCGACGGCCTGCTCGGCGAGGCCTTCGCCCTGTTTTCGACCGATGACCGCGCGATGCAGGCCGTCTCGGAGGCGATGGTCCAGCTCGGCGAGGGCGAGGCGACGGAGCTGGTCGACCGCCCGGTCTCGGAGGCGGAGTACATGGAGCTGGCGCGGCGCAAGACCGGCGCGCTGTTCCGCGCGGCCGCCGAACTCGGTGCCATCGCCGCCGACGCCGACCCCTACACCGTCGAGGCGGTCGGCCGGTACGCCGAGCGCGTCGGCGTCGCCTTCCAGATGCGCGACGACGTCCTCGACGCGACGGCCGACGCCGACCAGCTCGGCAAACCCGCGGGCCACGACGCCCAGATGGACCGCCCCTCCATCGTCGAGGTGACCGACCTCTCGCCGACGGAGGCCAACCGCCGCGCCCGCGAGGAGTCCGACGCCGCGCTGGACGCGCTGGCGGCGACCGACGCCGAGGACTCCGAGGCCGTCGAGTACCTGCGGGACCTCGCGGAGTTCGTCGTCGAACGCGAACGATGACCGCAGATCGCGTCGCCGCCCTGCCCCGCAACCGGGGTGAGATTCTCGTTCGCCGGGAGCCACAGGAAGGGTCGGCGACACGGCTGACACCGATCACCGCGCCACTCGACAGCGACGGCACTCAAGCAGCCGTAGCTCAGCAACGCCTCCACACTGCGACGGGCATCCCCGACGCCGCGATAGACGTTGCACGCGTCGGCGATCCGGTTGAGCGCAGCAAGGGCGAGGATGGTACAGCTGCACAGCAGCTGATCCACCCAGTGCTGATCGGCGTCGAAACCCGCGGCCGGACGGACTCGTCCGACTGGACGTGGGTGGCGCAGCTCTCGCTACGGTCCCAGCCTGCTGTTCCCTGGCTGTGGACGGCGTACGACGCCGTTCGGCCGACGGTGGCGACAGTCGCAGACGACACGACCC
>PXSF01000134.1 GCA_003022845.1 Halobacteriales archaeon SW_10_66_29
GACAGCGCCGTCCACGTCGACCTCATCACGGACATGCGCGCCGACGGCACCCGCATGGAGGTCGACGGCGAGACCATCCAGCGCGACGGCGTCTTCCGCTGGGAGGACGGGTTCGAGGGGTAGCTGCCGACGGGCGTGTTGCACGGGCCGTCGCAAACAGCCTGTTTCTGCCGGCCTCGCATTCCATCTCCTGGCGGACCGAAAGGGCGAGGCGCGGTCGATCCCTCCCGGACGCCGCAAGGACCGCAGTGAGCGGAGCGAACGAGGACCGCAGCAAGTGTTCCGCGAGCGAAGCGAGCGGAACGTCGGAAGTCGCAGCCCGCGCAACGAGCGACGCGAGTGAGCAGGACCGTCTTCCGGAACCCGGATGGTCGAACGGGCAGGGGCTTT
The DNA here is from genome assembly GCA_003022845.1 of Halobacteriales archaeon SW_10_66_29. Classification (GTDB taxonomy): domain Archaea; phylum Halobacteriota; class Halobacteria; order Halobacteriales; family Haloarculaceae; genus Halovenus. The sequence goes on from PXSF01000134.1 coordinate 391, forward strand.
CATGCTGTTTGGTCTCTATCTGAATCTCATCCCCAGAACGGTCACCACTACACGCTCGCCTGCTCCACACCGGCCAACCGTCGGAAGTTCTCGAACAGGCGCTCGCCGGCGATGTCGTCGAAGGAGTGCTCGCCCTCCTCCCAGTCGAAATCCGCCACCAGCCGCTCGCGGTGCTCGCGGGTAATTTCGGGGTGGAACTGGACGGTCCACAGCGGCGCCGACCGGTGGCGGGTGCCGAAGATCGGATCGTGCTCTGCCGCCGCGATGGCCTCCATGCCCTCGCCGCGCTCGGTGACGGCGTCGCCGTGGAGGGCAACGACGATGGGGGAGACGCCGTCGAACAGCGGGTTGTCGTCGAACGTCGCCTCGACGAGGCCGGCCGTGACCCCGACAGCCTCGACGGTCCCGCCCAGCGCCGCGTTGGCGACCTGGTGGCCGAAACAGACGCCCAGCGTCGGCACCTCGCGGTCGACCAGCTCCCGAACGACGTCCTCTAACTCCGGAATCCACTCCCGCTCGCGCTCGTAGACGCCCGCAGTGCTGCCGCTGAGGACGACCGCGTCGGCTGCTTCGGGGTCGAACCGCTCGCCCGCCGGGAACTGGATCTCCCGCGCGTCCGGGAAACACGAGGCGAGCGCGTCGCAGTGGTAGCTTTGCTCCGGATCGTGTTCGTTGCGGACCAGGTAGACCGACGGGCTGCTCATGCGTCCACCTACGGCCGGACAAGTGAAAACGACGACGGTCGAACCTGCGGGTGCGGCCGGATGACGTCCATCCCACCCCGGTCGCGGCGACCCAACTGCCGCCCTATTTCTTTTCTCGAAGGAATTATTTCGCTCTCGGGTAAATTTCATGTGGATGTTCGTACAGTTCCGGTGCGAGGGCGGCGGGGGAACTGCGCAGTTTTGCAGTAAAAGCGGCCGACTCGGGGGCCGTCGGGCTCGTGTTCGACGCCTGGAACATCCCATCACGAAAACAATATACCACCGGCATGAGAAGATTCGGACACATGTCGCCATCAGACAGGTGGTCTTTCTCATGAGCGCAGTACAGCGCGATCCGGCGGAGCGGGTACAGGTCCTCGACGAGGACGGACACGTCCGCGCGGACGCGGAGGTGCCCGCGCTCCCGGACGAGACCCTCGTCGAGATGTACCGGGAGATGAAGCTCGCCCGGCACTTCGACCAGCGGGCGGTCAGCCTCCAGCGCCAGGGGCGGATGGGGACGTATCCGCCGCTGTCGGGCCAGGAGGGCGCCCAGGTCGGCAGCGTGCACGCGCTCGACGACGGCGACTGGGCGTTCCCCAGCTACCGCGAGCACGCCACCGGCTACGTGATGGGCTGGCCGCTGTCGCACATCCTGCTGTACTGGATGGGCCACGAGGAAGGCCAGGTCGCGCCCGAGGACGTGAACATGTTCACGCCGGCGGTGCCGATCGCGACGCAGGTCCCCCACGCCACCGGCGCCGCCTGGGCGTCGAAGCTTCAGGAGGAGGAGAAGGCGTTCCTCTGTTACTTCGGCGACGGCGCCACCTCGGAGGGTGACTTCCACGAGGGGCTGAACTTCGCAGGCGCCTTCGACGTACCCGCCGTCTTCTTCTGCAACAACAACCAGTGGGCGATCTCGGTCCCGCGGGAGCGCCAGACCGCCAGCGCGACGCTGGCACAGAAGGCCCATGCCTACGGCTTCGAGGGCGTTCAGGTCGACGGGATGGACCCGCTGGCGGTGTACATGGTCACGCGTGAGGCCGTCGAGAAGGCCAAAACCGGCGCGGAGGCCAACGAGGAGATCGGCCACGCGACGCGGCCGACGCTCATCGAGGCCGTCCAGTACCGCTTCGGCGCGCACACGACGGCGGACGACCCCTCGGTGTACCGTGACGAGGAGGAGGTCAAGCGCTGGAAGCAGAAGGACCCGATCCCGCGCATGGAGACGTTCCTGCGCGAGCGGGGGCTGCTCGACGACGAGCGCGTCGACGCCATCGAGACCGAGATCGAGGACGAGGTCGCCGAAGCGATCGACGCCGCCGAGGAGTACGAGCGGCCGGATCCCGCCGGCATGTTCGAGGAGGTCTACGCCGACATGCCCAAGCGCCTGGAGGAACAGCTCGCGTACCTCGAAGACCTGCGGGAGCGACACGGCGACGAACTGCTACTCGGGGAGGACTGATACCATGAGCCAACAGACACAGGCAACGCAGAGTCTGACGCTGGTACAGGCAGTCCGCGACGGGCTGTACACGGAGATGGCACAGGACGACAGCGTGGTCGTGATGGGCGAGGACGTCGGCGAGAACGGCGGCGTGTTCCGCGCGACCCAGGGCCTCATCGACGAGTTCGGGGCCGACCGGGTGATCGACACGCCGCTGGCGGAGTCGGGCATCGCCGGGACGGCCATCGGCATGGCCGCCTACGGCATGCGCCCGGTCGCGGAGTTCCAGTTCATGGGGTTCATCTACCCGGCGTTCGACCAGATCGTCAGCCACGCCGCGCGCCTGCGCACCCGGAGCAACGGTCGGTTCAACTGTCCGGCCGTGTTCCGGGCGCCGTACGGCGGCGGCATCCACGCGCCGGAACACCACTCCGAGTCGACGGAGGCGCTGTTCGCCCACCACCCCGGGCTGAAAGTTGCCATCCCCTCGACGCCGTACGACACGAAGGGGATGTTGATCTCGGCGATCCGCGACCCCGACCCCGTCGTGTTCCTCGAACCGAAGCTGATCTACCGGGCGTTCCGCGAGGACGTCCCCGAGGACGACTACACCGTCCCGCTCGGCGAGGCGGCGGTCCGCCGCGAGGGCGCGGACGTCTCGGTGTTCACGTGGGGCGCGATGACCCGCCCGACGCTCGAAGCCGCCGAGGACCTCGCCGAGGAGGGCATCGACGCCGAAGTTGTCGACCTGCGGACGGTGTCGCCGCTTGACGAGGAGACGATACAGGAGTCGTTCAGGAAGACCGGCCGCGCGGTCGTCGTCCACGAGGCGCCCCGCTCGGGCGGGCTGGCAGCGGAGATCACGACCACGATCCAGGAGGACGTCCTGCTGTACCAGGAGGCGCCGATCAACCGCGTCACCGGGTTCGACGTCCCGTTCCCGCTGTACGCCATCGAGGAGTACTACCTTCCCGAGGCGGCGCGGATCAAAGACGGCATTAAGGAGACCGTCGAGTACTGAACATGGCGTTCGAATTCGAACTTCCGGACGTTGGCGAGGGGATCGCCGAGGGGGAGATCGTCGAGTGGCACGTCTCGGCGGGTGACCGCGTCGAGGAGGACCAAGTGATGGCCGACGTCGAGACCGACAAGGCCGTCGTCGACCTCCCGGCGCCCGTCACCGGGACGGTGCTGGAACTCCACGCCGGGGAAGGCGAGATGGTGCCGGTCGGCACCGTCGTCGCGACCATCGAGGTCGAGGGCGAGGTCCCCGACGAAGAGGTCGAGGAGGACGAGGAAGCGGTCGAACCCGCAGACGAGGCGGCGGAATCAGCCAAGGAATCGGCCGACGCGGCCGGCGACGCGACCGACGGGTCGACGTCGGCGTCGACATCACGGCCGTCGACGGGTCGGGCCCGGGCGGCCGGATCACCGAGGGCGACGTGCGAACAACGGCCGAATCCGGCGGCGCGGACGACGCCGGCGACGACGGCGACGACGGTGACGAGCCCAAGTCGGCGGTCACACGCGTCAGCGACGAGGAGGGCGACGGTACCGGGGCGGCCGGTGGCGGCGCTACGGCCAGCGGCGCCACGGCCGGCGGCGCGGCAGCCACGACGGCGACCGTCGAGACGGCCGACCGCGAGCAGACGCTTGCGACGCCGGCGACCCGCAACCTCGCGGACGAACTCGACGTCGACCTGGACGAGGTGCCGACCGACAGGACCCGCGACGGCGAGGCGTACGTCGAGGAGGAGGACGTCCGCGCGTTCGCCGAGGCCCGCGAGGCGGCCGAGGCGGCAGAACCGGCGGCCGGCGAGGCTGGCGCCGGCGGGGCGGCCGCACCCGAATCGGCGTCCGCGGCGGCCACGGGCGAGCGCGAGACCCGCGAGGCCTACACGGGCATCCGGCGGACGATCGGCCAGCAGATGGAGAAGTCGGCGTTCACCGCGCCGCGGGCGGCCCACTACGACCAGGCCGACGTCTCGGCGCTCGTCGAGACCCGCGAGCGGCTGAAAGCGCGCGCCGAGGAGCAGGGGATCAAGCTGACGTACATGCCCTTTATCATCAAGGCGATCGTCGCCGCGCTGAAGGAGTACCCCGAACTCAACACGGAGCTCGACGAGGACACCGAGGAGATCGTCTACAAGCACTACTACAACATCGGCATCGCCGTCGCGACGGACGCAGGGCTGATGGTGCCGGTGCTGAAAGACGCCGACAAGAAGGGGATGCTACAGATCGCCTCGGAGGTCAACGAGCTCGCCAGCAAGGCGCGCGAGCGGAAGGTCAGCCCCCAGGAGATGCAGGGCGGCACGTTCACGATCACGAACTTCGGCGCGTTCGGCGGGGAGTACGCGCTGCCGATCATCAACCACCCCGAGACGGCGATCCTCGGGCTGGGCACCATCGAGCAGCGCCCCGTCGTCGAAGAGGGCGAGACGACGGAGTCGTCTCGAAATGCGAGCGACACAGCCGCGAGCACCGGCGAGGTGGTCGCCAGGCACACGCTGCCGCTGTCAGTGGCGATCGACCATCGCGTCATCGACGGTGCGGAGGCCGCGCAGTTCTGTAACACGGTCATCGAGTACTTGGAGAACCCCGAACTACTACTGTTAGAATAATGGTTGTTGGAGACGTCACCACTGGCACGGACGTACTGGTCATCGGCGGGGGTCCGGGCGGCTACGTCGCCGCGATACGGGCCGGACAGCTCGACCTCGACGTGACGCTGGTCGAGATGGACGCCTACGGCGGCACCTGCCTGAACCGCGGCTGCATCCCCTCGAAGGCGATGATCTCGGCGACGGACGTCGCCCACCGCGCGGGCGAGGCCGAGGAGATGGGGGTGTTCGCCGACCCCGCTGTCGATCTGCAGGGGATGGTCGACTGGAAGGACAAGCTCGTCACGAAGCTCACGAAGGGCGTCGAGTCACTGGCCGAGCGCGCCGGCGCGAACCTGATCGAGGGCCGTGCCGAGTTCGCCGGCCCGAACCGCGCCCGCATCGTGCAAGACGCCGAAGGACAGGGCGCCGAATCCATCGAGTTCGAGAACGCAATCATCGCGACCGGCAGCCGGCCCATCGAGATCCCCGGTTTCGAGTTCGACGGCGAGCACATCCTCGCTTCGGAGCACGCGCTCTCGCTGTCGTCGGTGCCCGAGAGCCTCGTCGTCGTCGGCGCGGGCTACATCGGGATGGAGCTGGCGACGGTGTACCAGAAGCTGGGCTGTGACGTGACGATCGTCGAGCAGCTCCCCGACGCGATGCCCCCCTACGAGGACGACGTCACCGAAGTCGTCGTCGACCGCGCCGAGGAGCTGGGCATCGACTTCCAGTTTGGCTACGCGGCCCGCGAGTGGGAGGAGATGGGCGACGGGCTCACCGTCCGCGCCGAGAGCGAGGACGGCGAGGTCGCGGAGTTCGGCGCCGAGAACTGTCTCGTCGCCGTCGGCCGCCGGCCGGTCACGGACACGCTCAACCTCGGCGAGACCGACGTCGAGACCGACGACGACGGGTTTATCGGGATCGACGGGCAGGCCCGGACCAGCGCAGACCACATCTTCGCGGTCGGCGACGTCGCCGGCGAGCCGATGCTCGCCCACAAGGCGTTCACGGAGGGCGAGGTCGCCGCCGAGGTGATCGCCGGCGAGCCCTCGGCGCTGGACTACCAGGCGATCCCCGCCGCGGTGTTCACCGACCCCGAGATCGGCACCGTCGGCATGACCGAAGCCGAAGCCGCGGAGGCCGGCTTCGACCCCGTCGTCGGCCAGATGCCGCTGCGCGCCTCGGGCCGCGCGCTCTCGCTGAACGAGACCGACGGGTTCGTCCGCGTCGTCGCCGACGGCGACCGCGGGTTCCTGCTGGGCGCCCAGATCGTCGGTCCCGAGGCCTCCGAACTGGTGGCGGAACTCGCCCTGGCGATCGAACTCGGCGCAACCCTGGAGGACGTCGCCGCGACGATCCACGTCCACCCCACACTATCGGAAGCCGTCCACGAGGCCGTCAAGGGCGCCGAGGGCCACTCGATCCACTACTGACGGGGCCCAATGTTCGTTCAAACGATCGTTTGACGCTTCTGAAGACACTTACCTGCCTGCTCGCTTTACTCCCGTATGAACCGACGCTCGGTACTGGCTGCGCTCGCAACGGGCACGGCTGCACTGGCAGGCTGTCTCGGGGATTCGGACGGCGAAAACGGCGACGACGACGGCGTGCCGACGCCGGAGCCGACGCCGACCGCGTCGCCGACGCCGACGCCCGAGAACCCGGTCGACCTGACGGTCGAGGCGGTGACGGTCGCGCCGCAGGTCGTCATGCTGGACACGCCGGACAGCATCGCCACCTACGGGGGGCGGGACGCACAGTTCCTCCTCGTGGAGGTCACCGTCGCCGAGGACCTGGCGCCGGGCGACCTCACGCTGACTGCCGGCGGCGAGGAGTACGAGCCACGCGAGTGGATCGGGGAGGGACTCTCGCTGTACCCGTACGGCGACCTGTACTTCGCAACCGAGGGCGAGACCGGCTGGGTGGCGTTCGAGCTGCCCAAGCCGCTCGGGAGTTCGTCGGCGACGCTCGCCTGGCCGGGCGGGAGCGACGACCTGGCGGGCGCCGTCGTCGGGGCGCTGAACCGGGAGCCGACGTCGTTCGACGTGACCGTCGACGCGCCCGAACAGGTCCCGGCCGACTCGCCGGCGACGCTTTCGGTCTCGGTCGCGAACACCGGCGACGCGACGGGGACGTTCGTCGGCGCGCTCAACCGCACCGGCCCGTCGATCGCGTACACGCCGGAGACGGCCGTCGAACTCACCGTCGAGCCCGGTGCGACCGACACCTGGGAGTACAGCTACACGCCCGACCTCGAAGACGCCGGGGCGGCGTTCACCTTCGTGTTCGTCTGGCGGGACGGCGACGAACGGCGGGAGATCGGGATCCTCGAACCCGAGGAGTCGGACGGGGAGTCGAGATCGGACTCCTCGTGACCGCTCAGACCGCTTCGGTGCCGCGCTTGTTGGTCCGGATCTGGACCGCGTCGTCGATCGGCGAGATGAAGATCTTGCCGTCGCCGGGTTCGCCCGTCGAGGCAGCTTCCTGAACCGCCTCGACGACGTCATCGGTCGGCGTGTCGGCGACGACGCACTCGATTTTGACCTTCTGGTGGAGGTCGACGACGTACTCCTCGCCGCGCCACTGGCCCTTCTTGGCGGGCTGTGAGCCGCGGCCGGAGACGTTGGTGACCGTCAGCGACGGTGCCTCGGCCTCCGCCAGCGCCTTCTTGACGTCGCCGAGCTTGTCCGGGCGGACGATGGCGGTGACCATCTCGATGCCGCTGGTGCCGCCGTCGGTCCGCAGGTCGTAGGCCGGGACGCCGCCGTCAGTGGCGACGGAGCTGTCGGTTGCGACGTTGGCCTGTCCGCCGAACTCGGGGTAGGTCTCGACGCCGTGTTCGGAGATGTCCAGCCCGTCACGCTCGTGGTCGGGCGTGACGCGGGCATGGCCGGCCGCCTTGAATACGCTCCAGACGACCCCGGTGGCGAACAGCGTCCAGATCGTGATAATCGCGACGCCGATCGCCTGTGCGGCGAACGCCTGCGGGATCGAGTCGACGACGCCCGGTGCCGCGACGAACGGGAACAGCAGCGCCCCCAGCACGCCGGCGCTCCCGTGGACCGGGAACACGGCACAGACGTCGTCGATCTTGAGCCGCTTCTCGACGAACTCGAACACGAGCGGGAGCTGCGCGCCGGCGAGGAAGCCGACGATCAGCGCACCCCACCACGCCGTCGTGTCCGGGATCGCGGTGATCCCGACCAGCCCCGCCAGCAGGCCGTTCGCGACGTACAGTGTATCGACTTTCCCGCTTTGCAGCAGCGCGACGGTGCCCGCACCGATCGCGCCCATCGCCATTGCGATCGTCGTCGTCATCGCGACGCGGCCGAGCGTCGCGGCGTTCGAGACGCCGTCGGAGACGGCGGCCGCTGTCCCGACGTTGAACCCGTACCAGCCGAAGGCGAGGATCAGCGTCCCCAGCACCGCGAACGTCATCGAGTGGCCGGGAACGACGTTGACGCTCCCGTCGCTGTCGTACTTGTCCATCCGCGGACCGAGCATCCAGGCCGCCGTCAGCCCGGCGATGCCGCCCACGCCGTGGACGATCATCCCGCCGGCGAAGTCGTGGAACCCGGTGCCGGCGATGTCGCTGATGTAGGTGCCAGCCCAGGTGATCCCCGTCACGACGGGGTAGATGATCGCCGCCAGCAGGAACGTGTACCCCACGTACGCCCGGAGCTTCGCACGGCCTGCGACGGCCCCCGAGACGATTGTCGCCGCCGTCATCGCAAACACGGCGCCGTACAACCAGCCGATATACTGTCCGCCGGCGTCGATCGTGTCCAGGAAGCCGTTCGTCTCGTAAGGGACGGCGAAGCCGTCACCGGCGACGATGCTCTCGACGCCGATGCCGATCAGGAAAAACACCGTCACCCCGACGCTCCATGTCAGGAGGTTCTTCGTCAGCTGGTTCGCCACGTTCTTCGAGCGGACCTGCCCCGACTCCAGCATCGCAAAGCCCGCGTGCATGAAGAAGATCAGGAACGATACCACCAGGATCCACATGTTGTTCATCGCCGTCTCGAACGTTTCCTCGCCGACCTGCAGTAGGATTGCGTCGTACATTCTTTAATGTTCTATTATCCGCGTAATCGCTTCGTGTTTGTCCACCAATGCGCCCATCCTGAACCGATTTGTAGTTCGCTTCACGGTGCATCGTTCTGGAACTCACTTATATAAACGTTGGCTTTACAACCCGGAATATATTACCGTCTCGAAGGACAAACGTCCAATCTTCTAAACGATATTACGGATATAAGGATGTAAATCGTCCAGAAAGCGGATGGACGCGAAGCGATTTTTTGCGGGTTGTCAAGCGCCGCGGGCGGCTGTCGGTCGGGTTCACCGCCGAATTCGTTTGCGCGCACTGACAGGTTGGGGGGAGGGTCTGTATCCGCAGATAGCAGAGACTGGTGAGTAAACGAATTACAACCACCAGTATCAGTCCCGGTCAGTCCCGTTCAGCCACGTTTCCGCGCGGGCGGGCGAGGTGTCCGCGACGGCGGCCAGCAGCTCCGGGTCGTGTTCGCGGAGGTCGCCGACGGTCTCGATGCCGGCCGCGGCCAGTCGGTCGGCGTACGTCGGGCCGACGCCGCGGACGGTTTCGACCGGCGCCTCGCCGTTGTCCGCTGTTCCGTCCATCGGCGGTTCGTCGTCGGCCGTCCCGGGTGCTGTTTCCCCACAGTCCTCGAGCGACTCGCTGCGGTCGCCGTACCACTCGCAGACGTCGGGCCAGAGGCGGTCGTGGGCCTTCGAGGAAACGGAGATGCCGACGTGCCCGGCGGGGAACTCGATGAGGCGTTCGTCCTCGCTGCCGACGAGGTCGTTGAACGGCGTGCTCGACGCTGCGGGGACGATGTGGTCGTACTGGCCGACAATCTGCAGCACCGGCACCTCGATGTCACCGAGGACGACCCGTCGGCCGTCGAGCGCGACCGCGTCCTCGACCAGCTGGTTTTGCTTGTACACCTCGGAGACGAACTCGCGGTAGGCCTCGCCGGCGATGTCGACGCCGTCCCAGATCCACTGCTCCATGCGCGCGAAGTTCTCGACGAACGCCTCGTCCTCGATGTTCTCGTACAGCCGGATGTACTTGGTGACGTAGTTCTCGACTGGCTCCATCATCGAGAACCCGACGGCCAGCAACTCGGCGGGCAGGTTTCCGTACGTCTCGACGGCGACCTCGGGATCGTAGTGGGTAGCCCACCGTTCGAGGACCCCGCCGGTGCCCTCGAAGGCAATCGGCGTCGCCATCAGTCCCAGTGTTCGGACGCGCTCCTCGAAGAGGGCAGTGTACATGATCGACATCGTGCCGCCCATGCAGTAGCCCAGGAGGTGGACGTCCTCGACGCCCGTCTCCTCGCAGACGGCGTCGACGCAGTTGTTCAGGTACCGGCAGACGTAGTCCGCGAGGCCCAGGCTGGTGTCGAGGCGGGAGGGTTCGCCCCAGCGGATGAGGTACACCTCGAAGCCGGCGTCGAGCAGCCGGCGGATGACGCTGCGGTCGGGCTGGAGGTCGAGGATGTACGGGCGGTTGACCAGCGCGTAGACAATCAGGATCGGGGTTCCGTGTGCGCGCTCGCCGGGGTCGTAGCGGTGGAGTTCGAGCTTGTTCTCCTCGTAGACGACCTCGCTGTCGGTGTGGGCGACGTCGGCGGTGAGCAGCGCCACCATCCGGTCGAGGCCCACGTCGGTCTTCTCGACCAGTTCGGCGGCGAGTTCGACCAGCCGGGTCTGGGCGTCGATCGACGCCGTCAGCCCGTTGGTGTTCACGCCGGCCACCCCTGGCGCGTGGCGCGCTCGCGCTCGATCCCCTGGGCCGCGTCCATACACAGGGGTTGCAGAGGGTACACAATAGTAGTGGCTGATTGTTCACACGAAGGAAACACAACCACTACTCCGAGCAAATATCGACGAAGTTACGGAGGATCCGCAGGCCCGTCTCGCCCGACTTCTCGGGGTGGAACTGGGTGCCGAAGACGTTGCCGGCCTCGTTGGCAACGATGCTGGGGAACTCGACGCCGTAGTCGGTGGTGGCGACGACCGTGTCGTCGTCTTCGGGGTCGGCGTAGTAGGAGTGGACGAAGTAGGCGTACTCCCCATCGACGGAACCCCCTCGGGCGATTCCGTCTGCTCGTGGAGTCGAAGACTCCACGGTGTCGACACCTTCGACGAGCGGGTGGTCGCGCTGGACCGATAGCTGGTTCCAGCCCATCTGCGGAACCTTCACGGAGTCGGGAAAGCGGAGGTTGGTGCCGGGGATGAGGTCCAGCCCTTCGGCGTCGCCCTCGCCGTCGTACTTCGCCTCCTCGCTGGTGGTGAGCAGCATCTGCATCCCCAGGCAGATGCCGAACAGGGGGGTGCCGGCCTCGGCCTCCTCGACGAGCGCCTCGCGGAACGGGCCGGCGTTGTCCATCCCCTCGCCGAACGCGCCGACGCCCGGGAGGACGACGCCGTCGGCCGCAGACAGCGCGCCGGGGTCGTCCGTGATCTCGACGGTCGCGCCGGCGCGTTCGAGCCCGCGCGTGACGCTCCGGAGGTTCCCCAACCCGTAGTCGACGACGGTGATCTCGTTCCCCGTTTGTCGTTGTATGCTCATGGCTGCTGGTTGGGCTGGATCGGGTAAGTGTGTTCGGCTCTAGGAACGATCGGTGGGGTCTCCTCCGATCGCGTCGTGTTGAAAGCCCCTGCGGGTCACTCCGTTCCCCGCTCACCTTCCGAGGGCTCCCTGCGGTCGCCCTCTCTACTCAGGCACGCGAGCCGGACCGCGCCGAGGTGGGAGATTCGCCCCCAGCGAGAACCCCTGCAGGTGGAATTGGTCACACTTCAGGTTCGATGTACACCAGCTTCACGCGGCCGTCGATCTCCTTGAGTTTCCCCTCGATCTGCTGGATGTCCTCGTCGATCTCCTCGGTACTGAGCCCCGGGTCGAAGCTCACGTCGGCGGTCACGAGCACCTTGCCCGCGCCGATGAACATCGAGCGGAAGTCGTCGACGTGTTCGATCCCGTCGTGGGACGTGACCGCGTCCTTAAGGGCCACCTCGACCTCGCCGGGCAGGCTCTCGCCGAGGATGAGCCGCTTGTTCTCCCAGGCCAAAAGCACCGCGAACAGCATCAGCAGGACGCCGATCACGACCGCGCCGGCGGAGTCGTAGACGGGGTTGTGGGTCAGTTCGCTCGCGACCACCCCGACCAGGGCGACCCCCAGCCCCAGCAGCGCGATGGTGTCCTCGGTAAAGGCCGTCAGCGTCGTGATGTCGCTCGTTTTGTCGAACGTCTCCCGGTAGCCCGACCAGCCGTACTCCGCCATCTGCCGTTTGAGCTCCGCGCGGGCCTTCACGAACGCGTACACCTCGAACGCGATCGCTCCCAGCAGGATCGCGACGACGATCCAGAACGCGTCGACCGGCAGCGAGACGTCGACGGTAAAGCCCAGAAACTCCGCCTCGCCCGTCTCCATCTCGTGGCCGCCGTGCCGGAGTTCCTCGATGCCGTGGGTGAGGCTCTCCCAGCCGGCGATCCCGAACAGCAGCACCGACACCAGGAAGGCGAAGAAAAACTGCGCCTTCCCGTAGCCGAA
>PXSF01000135.1:0-531 GCA_003022845.1 Halobacteriales archaeon SW_10_66_29
TCGACGGTCGCGTTGCCGCGGGAGTCCAGCACCCGGCGGAGGCGCACGTCAGTGATGCGGGTCACTGGTGCTCACCCCGCCTGACGGTGAACGGGAGGATGTTGTCGTCGTACTCCTCTGCCGCAATCAGGATCGGTTCGGTCTGGTCGGTGTCGATCAGCACCGGCGCCCCGTAGGCAACCTGCAGGGCTCGCGCCCCGATGATCCGCGCTTTCTCGTAGCGGTTGTCGGTTCGTGCCATGGTTACTGGTAGGGTGCGACGATGTCGACCAGGTCCTTGTGTGAGACGAGCATCCGGCGACAGCAGTGGCGTTCGACCCCGAGGTCGTCCAGCACTTTTGCGGGGTCCTCCGGATCCTCGACCTCCTGGGTGCGGTGTTTGAACTCCTCCCAGTGTTCGCCGACGACCTTGCCACACGTGAAACACCGGACTGGTACCATCATGGTATCACCTGTAGGACTTCTGGTAGCGGGCGCGTGCGCCGGGGCCGCCCCACTTCTTGGCCTCGCTCTGCCGGACGTCGTTGACCA
>PXSF01000135.1:560-16663 GCA_003022845.1 Halobacteriales archaeon SW_10_66_29
TCGAACTCCATGTATGCGTCACGGAGTTCCGCGTCGTTCGTGTGCTGGACCAGTCCCCGCGCGATGGCGGTCCGGGCCGCGTCCGCCTGGCCCATGATGCCGCCGCCTTCGATCGAGACGTCGATGTCGACGTCCTCGCGCAGCTCGTCGTCGTCGACGACCCGGAACGGCTCCAGCAGCTTCAGCTGGGCCGGCTCCGGCTCGACCAGTTCGACCGGCCGGGAGTTGATCCGCACCTTGCCGGACCCGTCCCGGACGGTCGCTCGCGCAATCGCCGTTTTCTTCTTGCCTGACGTGTTCGTTACCATGTTACGTTCGCTCCGAGTGCTTCGCTGACGTCTCCCAGCGAGACGAACTTGATGTTCGAGAGCCGATCCAGCGACGTGTCGGGCAGCCGTTCGGCCGCCTCCTCGTCGTAGGGGTTGCCGACGTACACCCTGACGTTCTCGTACGCCTCGCGGCCGCGGGGCCGCTTGTGGGGCACCATCCCCCGGACCGACCGCTTGAAGATCCGGTCGGGACGCTTCGGGTACGCCGGGCCGCGGTCCGAGCCGAGCTCGCGGCGCTGCTGGTACTTGCCGATGACCTCCTCCTCGCGGCCGGTGATGACGGCCGCCTCGGCGTTGACCACGGCGACGCGCTCGCCGTCGAGCGCGCGCTCGGCGACCTGCGACGCGACGCGACCGAGGATGCAGTCGCTCGCGTCGACGTCCCTCGGGGTGCTGTTCGATTGCCTGTTCGAGTTGCATGGTCTCACCGACCTGGTCGATTTTCGTCTCCGCGGTGCCCGAAAAGTCGACGGCTGCGACGGTGACGTCCGTCCGCAGCGCGCCGCTGCCGAGCACCTTGCCGGGCACGACCACGGTTTCGTTCTCCCGGGCGTAGCGGTCGATCCGCCCCAGGTTCACTTCCGCGTGGGTGCGCCGGGGTTTCTCCAGCCGCTCGGCAACGTCGCTCCAGACCTCGCCGTCGGAGTTCCGGGCGGCCGACTTCAGATCGGCGATGAGACTGTCGAGTCTCGGGTTCGTCTTGCTCATAACCTACCTCCTGAAAACTGCAGGGAGCAGGATTTGAACCTGCGGACCCCTACGGGACAGCGCCCTGAACGCTGCGCCGTTGGCCTGACTTGGCTATCCCTGCCCCCGCTGCGGTCCGGCCGCTCTCCGGCCGGGGCCGCGTCGGCGTGTGAAGGGATCGACTGCTCATAACTGGACTGCCTCTTTCAGTTCTCGCGCGCGGTCCTCGATCGTACCGACGGCCTGGACGACCAGGTCGTCGACGGTGAACGAGCCGTCTGTCTCGACGTCGAACACGAACGCGTTCTCGACGTCGGTCACCGCCAGTTCCTTCCCGGGGTAGCGCTTCGAGAGGTCGTTGTCGAACGTCTCCGTCACGACCAGGTTGCCGTTCTCCGGCTTCTGGCCGTCGGTCGCGACGGCGTGTTCGGCTGCGGCCTCCTCGATGACCCCGCGGAGGATCTGCGGTTCGTCGTCGTCGAACTCGCCCGTCTCGCCGACGACCTCGACGCGCTGGAGGTGCCGGTAGCCAACGGCCACGCCGCCCTGGTGTTTGGCGTGCTCGCGGCCGACGTCAAGGACGGCCTCGGCTTCGATCTCCAGCCGCTGGCCCTCCTTGAGGTCGATGATCGGGACGTTCCCGTCGGCCGGCGCCACCAGCCCGTCGCTTGAGACCAGATCGCCCGAGTAGGCGGTGTCGGGTCCCTCGACGTCCAGCGACAGCGTCACGGTGTCGCCGATCTCGAAGTCGCCGGGTGGCGTCGAGAGTGGAACCAGCCCCAGCCGGAGTCCGATCTGTTCGTCGAACATCACGCTGGAGTTCTCGATGACGCGGACGGTGTCGATGCTGAGCGTCGGCACGTCCGCGATCATCGCCCGGCGGATGCCGTTGGCGAACGCCGGCGTGATCGGGCGCGCGACGAAGCGCGCTTCGCGGTCGCCGCGGTCGACGAACTGGACCTCGTACTCCTCCATCGTTAGAAGCCCGCGTTTTTCGGCCCGCGCGTTCCGTCGTGCGGGATCGGGGTCACGTCCTCGATGCGGCCGATCTCGAGGCCGGCCCGTGCCAGCGCCCGGATCGTCGCCTGCGCGCCCGGCCCGGGGTTGGTCTGCTGGTTCCCCCCGGGACCGCGCACGCGGACGTGAACGCCCTCGATGCCCTGCGCCAGGACGTTCTCGGCGACCTCCTCTGCCATCTGCATGGCCGCGTACGGCGACGCCTCGTCGCGGTTCTGCTTGACGACCGTCCCGCCGCTCGACTTTGCGAGCGTCTCGGCGCCGGTCTGGTCTGTGATGGTGATGATCGTGTTGTTGAACGATGCGTGCACGTGGGCGATGCCCCATCTGTCGTCGTCTGCCATTTATTGGTCCTCCGCTCGTTCCGGGTGAAGCTCGTCCGTGAGTGGCGAACTGCTGTCGAACTCGACGGCGTCCTCTTCGGCCACCTCGACCGTGTAGGAGGGGATCCGCACCCGGCTCCCGTCGACGGTGACGTGGCCGTGGGTGACGAACTGCCGGGCCTGCTGGGTGGTGTTCGCCAGCCCGTTGCGGTAGACGACCGTCTGCAGCCGCCGTTCGAGGATGTCGGTCACCGACAGCGCCAGCACGTCGTCCAGCGAGTCGCCCTCGTTGAGCACGCCGATCCGTTTGAGCCGGGTGACGAACTCCTCGCCCTCCTGCTCGGCGACGTCCGTGTCGCCGCCCGCACCGCCGATCAGCTTCCGCGCCTCGCGGCGGTACTGGCGGAGTTCTGACTGCGCGCGCCAGAGCTCCTCCTTGTTCTTCAGCCCGTACTTGCCCATCAGCCCCGCTTCCTCGGCGATCCGCTCGCCCTGGAAGGGGTGGTTCGGCGTCTCGTAGAACTTGGTGTTGCTACCGAGTGCCATCCTCCTCCTCCTCGGCGGCCGCTTCCTCGGCGGCCTCCTCCTTGATCGCCTCCACGTTGACACCGATGGTGCCCTCGGTCCGGCCCGTGGACTTCGTCCGCTGGCCGCGGACTTTCTGTCCGCGCTTGTGCCGGACCCCCTTGTAGGAGTCGATCATCTTCATGCGGTTGATGTCCTCTCGGCGCGTCAGCTCCAGATCGTTGCCGATCTCGTGTGTGGTTTCGCCGGTGAAGTAGTCGTTCCGGTGGTTCGCGAGCCACTCCGGAACGTCCTCGGCGAAGCTCTCGACGACCTCGACGACGTCGTCGATTTTCTCCTCGTCGAGCGCACCGAACGTCTCGGTCCGATCGACCTCCGCCTCGGCGGCGATGAGCCGTGCTGCGCGCCGTCCGATACCGTTCATGTCAGTCAGCGACCGTTCGACGGACTTCGTGCCGTCGAGGTCGGTCTGGCCGATACGGACGAAGTACTGGATGTCCTCGTCCTCGGCGTCGTCCGCGTCGTTGGGTTCTTCTGCACTCATATCTGGGTGGTGTGATGCACGTCGTGGCGGGGATTCGAACCCCGGAGGCAGTACGCCACATGGTTAGCAACCATGCGCCTTGGGCCGCTTGGCTACCACGACACGCGGCTCACTGCTACTCGTCGCCCACCGGCCGTGGACTCGGGGAACTGCACCCCTACACGATTCTACTCCTATCTCCCCCCTGCCGGTATTTAAACACAACGAAAGCGGTCGGGTACTCGGCTCTGTACGTTTATATGTGGGAACCCTCAGAGATGGACAGAGCTGCTGAGAGCGGTGATTTCTGGCAGCGATTATGTCGATGCTTCCCACTGAGATCGCCGATCTAGCGTGGGAACCAGGCGAAACGGTGGCTGCAACCGAGATACAGAGCAATTGATCGTTCTCCAGAACGGCTGAAAATAGATGATTCAGCCAGTCTATCGTACTCGTTTATAAACGTGCAAAGCCGAGCACAACGTAAGGGAGCGGCCGTCCCACCGGCGTCTCCCGCCAGTCCCTGGACGGCCGAGTCGCGTTCGGAGTCACATTTATATTCGCTGCGGGGGTCTATCACGGGCATGAACGGAGACAGCCCGCCACCGGGCTGGCTGACGAACCGACGTGAGGTGCTCGCGGTGCTGTCGGCGATGGGCGCACTCGCGGGCTGTGTCACGGACGAGCGGACGCCGCCCGACTACGAGTACGGACTCATACTGTCGGACGTAACTCTGTGTCACACCGTGACATTCTCTCGGCTGTACTCGCACGTTCGAACGGCTGAACGTGAGGCGTGACTCCACGGAATTACGTCCGACAGTATCAACAACGGCCTGAAGATCGGGGAGGTGACCGCGGACTCGGCGATCGTCTGGACCCGTCTCTCCCGCCAGCTGTCGGCCCCCCGCCGGAGCCGGGACTTCCGGTTCGTTCCGACCAGCAGGCGGATCGAACGCGCGGCCTGGCCCGATGGACAGCCCGCCGAAGTCGAGACGTTCGAAACCAGTGTCGTGGCCGAGGGGCCGACGCGACGGCGAAGTTCCGCCTGACCGATCTCGATCCAGCGACAGAGCACCGGCTGCTGGTCGTTGCGGATCCGGACGAGGGCGAGGCGGAGGTGACCGTCGAGGCGGATTCAGAACGGCACCCGACCCGTCGTCGGCCGAACCGATCAGTTTCGCCGCGGTCTCCTGTCAGGCCTGGCGCTACCGGGACGTCAACGACGACGGGTTCGAGACGTACCGGACGCTCGACAGCATGGAACCGGACTTTTTCGTCCACACCGGCGACATCGTCTACCTCGATCAGGGACTGCTCCGGGCGCGCTCGGTCGAGGTCGCGCGGGAACACTGGCGGCGGCTCTACTCGCTGCCGTTGCTCAGGCAGTTCCACAGCCACACGCCGAGTTACTTCTTGAAGGACGACCACGACGTCGGCGACAACGACTCCTACCCCGGCACCCGCTACGGGAACCTCCGGTTCGAGGACGGCGTCGAGGTGTTCCACGAGCACAATCCGACCGGCGATGTCCCGTAAACGACCGCCCGCTGGGGAGCGGACCTCCAGGTGTGGCTGCCCGAGATACGGGAGTTTCGCAGCCCCCAACACGATGCCCGAGGGGCCGGAGAAGTCGATCCTGGGGGAGCGACAGCGGCGCTGGCTGCGTGAAACCATCGAGCAGTCGGACGCCACGTTCCGCGTCGTCGTCTCCCCGCTGATCTTCGTCGGACCCGATCAGGGCCGGAAGGGCGACAACCACGCCAACGACGCGTTCTGCTGGGAGGGACAGCTCCTCCGCGAGTTTTTCGCGGACAATGACGTCGTCGTCATCGGCGGGGACAGACACTGGCAGTACGTTTCCGTCGACCCCGACACCGGCGTCTGGGAGTTCAGCTGCGGCGCGCTCGCGGACGGCCGCGAGGGTGGCTGGGATCCCGACGACGTCCATCCGGCACACCGATTCCTGGCGGTCAAGCCCGGCTTCGTCTGGGCGGAGGTCGACCGCGAGGACGACGAGCCAATCCTGACTATCGAACACAGGAGCCGGACCGGGAACGTACACCACAGGTAGCGGTTCCGGGCCGACCCGCTGGAAGTGCTGTAATCTCTTTGATCGCCTGCCCCGCTGTGTCAACCGAGTGGGACCTGCGCCCCCAAGGGAGGTCGAATCGTACTTATACCGACCGACGGAATCCGTGAGGAATCTCAACGCGATGGTTCCCTCTGAGAACTATCAATCGTGCCGTCGACCGGTTTAGTACCGAATCAGTGTTGTAGCTTATTGTCAGCATTATTCAGTACCGCACCGAATAACTCCAGTCAACGAGGTGTGCTGGAAACAGCTGTGAATGGGTGCCCTGGTGGACTCGGATAGCCCCCTCTATACGAACCTATCTCTCTCCGTTGGGAGTATTCAGTCACGACGAATGGGACCTGTCGCAATAGCTGTTATCCGACGGAGTAGGCACACCTCATCGCCAAGCAAGTCGGACGGCCCATGAAGGGACCAAATCTGTGTGACCTGTGAAATCGGCCCTCTCTTCAGTTGGAGGTATAACTCTTAATGATTATTCACCTTTAGTTAACACTCTCAGTTATACATCATAGGCTCGTGTCAGGCCAGTATTCGAGCCGCACACGTCGGCTCCAGGGAGAAAATGGCCCTTTCGAGGATGGGTTATCAGTCAATAGTAGCAATACCGGAGTCTGAACCACGCATTCGTTCTGTCCTAATACTGGTGGGTATAATCTAAGTTTAGATATTACTCTTAGGCTTAACTAAAGACGAATGTGTCCGGTGATTATTTATATTACAACTACGTTGTAGGTAATGCGATGGTAAAAAAGTCCAGAAGAAATGTCCTAAAAATCGCATCGACCAGTTTAGTCGCAGGATCACTGTTGCCCACGGTTTCGGCGTCGGACCAAGGGGGCCCACGAGCATCACTGAAAGAGTATGAACAGACGCTCGATGAGGCAAAAGCTCAATTTAGGGACTACAAAAAGGACCCGTTGAAAAGCGGAGTTGAGGGGTTCAAGGAGGTGATCAGTGATTCGAATGTGAACCTCGCTGGTGTCGAAAAAACGGTGGAACTCCCCGATAAAAGAAGCGACAGAGGGGATATCCAGCCCGAAAGGCACAGAAAGAGTAAGATGGACGTTAATTTCTACCTGGCGGGCATGAACCTGGTTTGTCCGGCAGCGGAGGATGGATCTGCACAATCGGACACCCCACCCATGCCGGATGCTTGGGACGTATTCTTCTACTTCGAGCACAATCCGCCGTGGTGGAGCGTCGGGGGTCAGAAACCAAACGACATCCTAGTCGTCTCCTTCGCCGACCGGAACTGGTACATACCGAGCAACCCACGCATGGATACCAGCTCCCGAGTTTCCAAAAAGAAAGAGGATGCGTATGGCATGGTGTTTGAGTACGAGGATTACAAGTGGGGGAACAACGAGGAGATGGCGCAGATTCAGGTCAAGCCTGACGAGGACGACGTCGACAACGATGCGCGCCAAGTTTTCGGTACGTACTCACACCACTGGAGTAGCATCGACGTTGAGAGCGTGACTATCACAGCGGGCGGTGGTGTGTCGGTAACCGTGTCAGACAGCGACAAGCAATGGATTCTCAACAACGATCCAGATACCGGGGAATCACTCAAATCATCTGTCGCGGACTGGCTGTGCTGAGCAGTTCAAACTGATCCCCTCCTCTATCCTCCAAATGAGAATAATCTTCGTTATTAGCTGCCACAAGCGAGATGTCCCACCGACTTCCATCCCTGCACTGTACACTGATCAGTCCTGCTGGAGCTGCGTCAGGAGAGCACTCGAGCATCTGTCAGAACTTTGTAACCGATGGCCACGATGGTGATGAGTAAAACCGCGAACGAACTGATTGATACAGTCATGGGTAGGAGCTCGTTGAGGATGCTAATCGGGAAGATTCCACGTGTTACTTCGGCGATAATCTGTAGCACCCAGAATATCAAAAATCCACAATAGAGAAGAAGGAGTTGCCTACTCACAGCGTAGCTCACTGCATCCGACGCTATTACTTTAGCCATACAGGAGATAACAGATTATCTTATATTAACTTTTCGAAATTGATTTATATATTTTTCATGCTGTGATCGAGAAATCCCTCACCAATCCACTGGAAGCGCTGTGAACAGGGGACGACTACCCAGTTGTATTGGTCGCTAGGACCGCTTGACGTCGTCGAGCATCAGCTTCCGGAGGACGTCACCGTATGCCGGGCGGGTGACGGCGACCCCGATGATCACGCCGACGATGGTGATGATCGCGAACCCGCGGAGCTGTCCCAGCGAGAGGACGAACAGCGGGCTCATCGCCACGATGGTCGTCAGCGCGGCCATCCCGATGACCCAGAACGCCTTCCGGAACCGGCTCTGGAAGATGCGGCCGGTTTTGACCTTCTCCTTTCGCTGTAAGATCTCGTCGGCCATGATTATCAGGTCGTCCAGCCCGGTCCCGATCACCGCGATCAACCCCGCGATGTGGGACAGATCCAGCGCGATTCCGAGCGCGGCGGCGAAGCCCAGCAGCAGGAACACCTCGGCGCTCGCCGTGATCAGCATCGGGATCGCAACGCGGACATCGCGGTACCAGATGTAGACGACGATACACACTGCGAGCCAGGCGGCGAGCCCCGTCAGCAGCGAGAGCGGCTTGAACGACTGGGCCAGGCTCGGCGAGATGAAGTTCTCGTCCTCGACCCGGTAGTCGGTCGGCAGCGCACCGGAACGGAGGTCGATTTCGACGTCCTCCGCTTCCTCGAGGGTCTGCATCTGGATGACGAAGCTGGGATCCTCGGTGAACGTTCCGGCCTCGATGTCCCGGGCAAGATCCCGCCCGAGCCCGACGCCTTGCGTGATGTTGCCGTCCACGACGGTGTACAGACAGTATTCGTTGGGGTCCGGCTCGTCGGTTTCGGGATTGAATGGTGAAGCCCCACTCCTGCATCTTCTGGGCGTAGCGCTGCCCGGCCTCGTCGGTCAGCGTCACCGGGACGTTGGGGCCTTGCTGTGGGCTCTCCTGGGCAGCCTGGATATCCTGGAAGTCGCCCTGCGTCAGCAGCGGCTCCATGGCCAGTTCGGTCCCGTTCCCGGTCTGCCGGGGGAACCCGGCGACGATCTGGACCCGTCCGGGTTCACCGATCAGCTCCTTGACCTCCTGGGTCGAGGCACCGGGCACCTCGACGACGATGAACGTCCCGCCGCCGGCCTGACTCACTGTCCGGACGTTCGCGCCGGAAAGCCCCGTCCTGTCGATCCGATCTTTGATGGTGTCGACCGCCAGGTCGCGGGTTTCGGACGTCGTTCCACTGCGGATCTGATCTGCGGAGACGTCGAGGCCTGCTTGATTGAGTGCGTCGGCGAACTGCTGTTGAGTGACGTTTTCGGTGTATATTTCGACCGTGCGCGGGCCGTTCGGCGGGCGCGGGCGCACCTGGACGTCGAGCGGGTCGAGATTCAGCTCCTCGGCGACTGTCGACGACACCTGACCGGCGTTCGACGACGCCAGCCCCAGAGGTCCAGCCCGTACTGGAGGTTCGTCGGGTCGCTGATCCGCTCGGATTCGTCGATCGCAGAGGCCTCGTCGCCCCCGGCGCCCAGTGGCCCGAACAGCGCGAGTGCGGCCACGAGACAGAGGACGAGCAGCATCAGGACCCGCCAGTTGTCGCGGACGTCGATCATTTTGCCACCCCTTCGTACTTGTACCAGCGAAGCAGACTCATGTTGAGCATGTAGGTGTTCAGCAGGTCAGCCGACAGACCGAACACCAGTATCAGCGCGATGTCGAACATCAGCTCGATCCCGAACAGCCAGGCGACGATTGCCATGGTCGTCATCGCGGAGATGGAGGTGAGCGTCATCGAAACACCAGTCCGCATGGCGCGGTAGGAGCTCTCGTAGAACCCCCCGTGGCGCCTGAGGACGTGATTGTTCAGCAGGATGTCGGAGTCGACGGAGTACCCGATCAGCATCAGGAGCGCCGCCACTGCCCCGAGTGTCAGGTCGATGCCGAGCACGTTCATCAGCGCGATCGGGATCATGATGTCGGAGAACGCCGAGGCGACGATGGCGAGACTCGGCACGAACGTCCGGAAGATCAGCGCCACCAGGACGCTCATCCCGATGAACGCGATCGTCAGGCCGATGATCGCCTGCTGTTGTGCGTCCGCCCCGAAGTTGGCCGACCGGCTCTCGATCGACAGGACGTCGTATCCGGCATCCTCGGCGAGGGTTTCCAGCCGTTCGCTGTCGACATCGGGGCCGACGACCAGTTCGCGCTCGTTGCCGACGCTGCGCAGATTCTCGACCTCGACGCCGGAGAACGTCTCCCTGACTTCGGCGTCTGACGCCCCACCCGCGTCGAACCGCAGCTCGGTGCCGCCAGTGAACTCGATCCCGAGGTCGACCGGCGTCCCGGTGAGCACGTACGCACCACCGATGATCAGCAAGGCGACCGCGAGAACTGCCAGCGGCACCGCCGCGAGCTGGCGGTTCGAGTACTCGTCGTACGGAATCCGTTCGACATCGACCCGTCCCATGGGGTTGCCTCTGAGAGCATCCCGAATAAGCCTTTCCTATACAGCCAGACGTGACTCCGTCCAGTGCCATGACGGTCCACCGGCTGTGTCATGGCCCGAAACAACGGGAGTTGGGACGGCACGGCTTGCGTGAATCACGTCCGGCTGTCTATCCGACTTTGGACCCGGATCGGCCCCGGCAGCGACGCTACCCCGGCCACGGAGGGGACATCGACGAGCGGGAACCCCCTCACTCCGGCTCCGACCGGAGACCGCAACACCGCAAAACACCTATGCCGCAGTGTCTCGAACGGAGTGTATGGCAGACACTGCATCGACCGTCGTCGTCTCCTATCCGGCGGACCTCTCGCTGTGGGGGAGAGACATCGTCGAAGACACGCCGTTCCGGGCGTATCTGCGCAAGGCACACGACAGGGCGGCGACCGGGGACACCTGGGAGGAGTTCGTCGGCGTCGGCTGCTGTGGCAGCGCCCTGGAGGTGCCGCTACGCGTCGAATCCGTCGAGGGCGGAGCCGAGCTGACGGCAGAGACATCGTTCGAGTTCACGGAGCGGGAGGCCTGCGATATCGATGGCGGCTGGGAGGTCCAGAGCGCCGCCGGTCCCGAGGTCTGACCCCTACTCGTGGCCGAACTGCTCGCGGACGAACGCCGCGGCTGACTCGACGCCGCCGAGCTGGCCGAGGTAGCCCGCGGCGACTGTCGTTTTCACCGCACGTGCGGCGCTGCCCCTGAGCTCCGAGCCGCCCACCCTGGCGACCGTGCCGTCGCCGACGGACACGACCCAGCCGAGACTCTCGAACCGGTATCGCTCCAGGCGCGGTTCGAACCCTGCGCCGTCCCGCTGGTGCTCGACTACCCTGGCAGCGTTTGTCGCCGCTACGCCGGCCTGCCGCACGGCGGTCTGTGCGCTCGCCGGCACCGCCTGCCCGTCGGCGTCGATGACCCGTGCCGCGTCGCCGGCGGCGAACGTGCGCTCGCCGTGACGCAGGTTCGCCCGCACTGTCGGCCGTTCGCCGGTCATCGCGCCGCCGCCGGTGATGCCGCCGGTCCAGATAAGCTGGTCGTAGCCGACGCGCTCCCCAGTCTCCAGTTCCACTGTGTCGCCGTCAGCGCCCGTAACTGTCGCTCCAGTCCTGATCGTCACGCCCCGCGATTCGAGTTCGTCGGCGACGGCCGCCGCAAACGACGTCGGGAACGCCGGCGCGACGCGATCCTCCTGTTCGAGCAGGACCACGTGGGGTGGCTCGTTCCGGTCGCGGCCGAGTGTCGCGAGTTCGCCGGCGACCTGGACCCCCGAGAGGCCGGCACCGCCGACGACGACCCGACCGCCCGGCGACACCCCGTCGAACTCCTCGCGGATCTGTCCGGCGTGGGATAGCCGCTTGAGCGGTGTGGCGTGCTCCTCGATGCCCGGGAGGCCGTAGAACGCCGTTCGGGCGCCCAGACAGACGACGCCGGCGTCGTAGGAGAGCGAGCCATCGTCGAGATCGACCTCGCCGGCGTCGGGATCGATCCCGGTGACGCGGGCCTGCCGGTGGGTCGCCCGGTCGATCAGCTCCGACAGCGGAATCGTCAGGCGGTCGGCGAGGTCGGGTTTGCGGACGGCGCGGTGGATCAGGTGCTGGACCAGGTGTGTCTCGCGTTCGTCGACGAGCGTCAGGTCGACGCCGTCGGGCAGAGCGGTTTCCAGCTCTCTGACGGCAGCGACGCCGGCGTACCCGGCACCGAGGACGGCCACGTGCATGGTCGCGATTGGGACGGCGGGCGTATATCGCTTGTCTCACTGTTTCATAGTGACTGTCGTGACTCTTTACCGCTGGGAAGTCACAGTTCGTGGGCTCCAGCCCGCGAACCAGCCGTTCACGTGACGTGGTCGCGAAAATAATCGCACTCTCAGGACTGGTTCGGCGCTCCTCGATCCTCCTCGCGGCGTTCGTCGATCACGCTCGCGTGCCCGTCGAGAACGAGCACCAGCCGGTCGCCGTCCGCTTCGATCGGGATTTCGACCCTGACCGGGTCGCTGGAGACGACGCGCCCCGTGGGGCTGACCGCCCACTCCAGCTTCCACAGCGGCGTTCCCCCGACGTCGACGCCGTGGTCGTGGAGAAAGCCGACGACGGCGGGATGGGGGACGACGCTCGTCGCGGCGTTGGCTGACATCTCCATGGTACACCGCCGGCAGGTGTACGTGACGACCGCCTCGAACAGGTCGACGAGGTCGCTCTGGTCGACCGTCATCTCGCTGTCAACTGGCCCGCGACAGGTCGGACAGAAGCCGGCCCTGACCATCTCCAGTTCCCGCCGGGTCCACCGCTCGGCGACCAGCGGCCACTCCTCGCGGGGGTACGGTTCCAGCGCTCCCGGGAGCATGTTCAGGCTGATGACGTCCCGCTCGCAGCCCTCGCAGGCGATCCTGATCCTGTTGCCCTCGAAGCTCCCGGCCAGCCGTGCCCCACAGAGCTGACACTCGCCGTCGACCGGGACGGGATCGCCCTCGAACGTCTTCGTGAACTCACCGGCCAGTATCGCGCCCACCACGCGCGTCCCCGCGGTGGTCAGTTCGTACCCCTCCTCGGTGACACGGACGAACGTGCCCAGCAGCTTGTCGAGGTGGTAGTTGAACTGTCCGCTGTCGCGCATCCCGACTGCCTCCCGGAGTTCGGAGAACGTACGGGGGTCGTCGGTCTGGAACAGCGCCTTGAGGATGCCCAGCCGCGTGTCGTTGCTCAGCAGCTCGAACGCCTCCTCGGCCGCCTTGCGTTCGACGACCTGCCCGCCGTCCGAACCGTCGCTCCCGTCACCACCCGAATCGTCAGTCATTGTTGGGCGTTTTGCCAGGGCTGGTATAGCTTTTGGGACCTGTGAGCGATCCGCCGAGAACCCCCGGTGCGCCGATCAGGCGATGTCGCGGCTGGTGTCGACCGACACTTCCTCTGTCAGCTCCAGCTTGATCGTGTCTATCGGTGCGCGCCCGCCGCGGAACTTGGGGATCGCCAGCCTGTTGTCGATCTCGTCGCCCGAGATGTCGGTTTCGAGGTGGAAGACCACGTCCGCGAAGTGCTCGGTCGTGTCCCGAAGCGGCGGGACGCTGCGGCCCTCCAGGCAGTGCAGAATCGCGAGGCTGTTGGTGTTGAAAATGTGGTTCTGGAGGTCGTTCATGAAACTCCGGAACCGCGAGGGCGGCTCCTGGGACTCGAGGACGTCGAGCGGGTCGACGATCAGGTTCGAAGTTTCCGGCAGCGCGCTGATCAGCTTGCTCGCGTTGTCCAGCGGTGCCTCTCCCGAGATGTGCCTGACAGTCGGATCGCCCGTCTCCGTCGGCGTGTTCCGGATACTGTCGGTGACGGCTGTCTCCTCGCGGTTGAGCGAGAGCCAGAGCGTGCCGCGCGTCTTCGTTAACTCGTAGAGAAAGAGCTCCGCCTGGCTCCGCGGACTGGCCGATAACGTCACCATACTGCCCGCTGGAAGGCCGCCCCCGAGCTTTCGGTCCAGGACGTCGATGCCAGTCCGTAACCGATCGGCCATAGCACTGATGGGTATCCACTCCCCCGGGTTAAAGATTCCGCCTCTATTTTCAGGCTGTGAATAAACTTTATCGTCGCGGCGACCGACGAGGTCGCTCGTTAACTCTATCCTTACGGGACCCGCCAGGCGGAGTCTCAATCTGCCGCGAGACGTGGT
The DNA here is from genome assembly GCA_003022845.1 of Halobacteriales archaeon SW_10_66_29. Taxonomy (GTDB): domain Archaea; phylum Halobacteriota; class Halobacteria; order Halobacteriales; family Haloarculaceae; genus Halovenus. Next base: position 14,232 of record PXSF01000135.1, read on the forward strand.
GGTGCCGCGTCTGCTCCCTGGCCCGGGGGTCCGATAGCCGACCGTGCATCTCGTCCTGCGATCCGCTCACGCTTTGCCTTTGACGACCGGCCGATTCACGTCGTTCAGGGGTGACCTGATACTGGTGAACGACAGCCACCAGTATGAGCCGCGATCTCGGACGCGACACGCTGCCATCCCCGTTCGACCTCGGCAGCTCCGAGCGGGTCCCGGACGAACGGCACGCTCGCCAGGACGCGACAGCCAGCGAGCGCGGTCGGTGCGTCCTCCGCTGTTCGCCTCACCAGTAGAATTCCCACCGGTGGCGTTCCGAGGCGGCGGGCAGTTCTGACCGTTCGGATGGCGTCGTCGAGGCAGGCGGGCTCGTCGGTCGTGACGACGAGTGTCCGGTCGGCGTACCGGAGCGGGCGGGCGGCGTCGGGGTTCGAACCCGGTGGACAGTCGAGGATCACCGGTCCATCCCAGGAGGTGACGCGTTCGAGTGCCGTTCCGACGTTCTCCCGCGAGCCGGCAGTCAGGAGGGCAACCCCTTGCATCGAGTCGAGCGGCCTGGCCACGGCGGCGGGGCGGGCCCCCTCGGCAACAGTATCGAGTCCCGGCTCCCGCGACAGGTCGGCGACGTGATGGGCGTCGGGCATGTCGCAGTCTGTATCGACGACAAGAGGGTTCCAATCGTCGGTACGGGCTCCCGTTCGCCCGGAGGCGAGCGACCGGGCGATTCCGAGCGCCGTCGTCGTTTTCCCGCAGCCCCCTTTTCCGCCTGCGATTGCGAGCATACAAATTCTGGCTCCGGCATCGTATTTGAATGGTCGTACGCGCACGCACCCGAGACAGTCAGACAGTGTCGGAGAATTCAAGAGGGTCCGCAACGGCGGTTCCAGCAATGCGTCACGACCACATCACGAGTACGAAACAGCTCTCGCGGGGGGACATCGAGGCGATCCTCGACCGCGCGAGCGACATCGCGGCCGATCCGTCCGCGTACGCGGACCGCCAGGAGGACGCATTGCTGGGCCTGCTGTTTTTCGAGCCCAGCACCCGGACGAAGATGAGTTTCTCGGCGGCGATCAAGCGCCTCGGGGGCGACATCGTCGACATGGGGCCGGTCGACTCCTCCAGCGTCAAGAAAGGCGAGAGCCTCGCAGACACAGCGCGGGTCGTCGAGGGGTACGCCGACGCACTGGTGATGCGCCACCCCAGCGAGGGGTCGGCACAGATGGCAAGCGAGTACGTCGATGTCCCGCTGATCAACGCCGGTGACGGCGCCGGCCAGCACCCAACCCAGACCTTGCTGGATCTGTACACCATCCGGGAGTCTGCGGGGCTGGACGGGCTGACGATCGGGATCATGGGCGACCTGAAGTACGGCCGGACGGTGCACTCGCTGGCGCAGGCGCTGACGAACTTCGACGCGAGCCAGCACTTCGTCAGCCCGGAGAGCCTCAAACTGCCGCGAAACGTCCGCTACGACCTCCACGAGGAGGGGTCGTCGATCAAGGAACACACCGACCTGGAGACGATCCTGCCGTCGCTGGACGTGCTGTACGTCACCCGGATCCAGGAGGAGCGGTTCCCCGACGAGAGCGAGTACCGCGCGGTGGCGGGCGAGTACCAGATCGACGCTGACCTCCTCTCGGCGGCGAAAGACGACCTCACGGTGATGCACCCGCTGCCGCGGGTCGACGAGATCGCGTACGACGTCGACGAGACCAGCCACGCGAAGTACTTCGAACAGGCACACAACGGCGTCCCGGTGCGGATGGCGCTGCTCGACACGCTCCTGGAGGGCGAGCCATGACCGACCGAGAACTCCGCGTCAGCAAGATCGAGAACGGCACCGTGATCGACCACATTCCGGGCGGGCAGGCGCTGAACGTCCTCGCAATCCTCGGGATCGACGGGACGAGCGGCGAGGTCGTCAGCATCGGGATGAACGTCCCCTCGGACCGCCTCGGGCGCAAGGACGTCGTGAAAGTCGAGGACCGCGAACTGAGTCAGTCGGAACTGGACGTGCTCTCGCTGATCGCGCCGGCGGCAACGATCAACATCATCCGCGGATACGAGGTCGCCGAGAAGCACCTGGTCGAGCGACCGACGGAAGTATCCGGGATTCTCCAGTGTTCGAACCACAACTGCATCAGCGTCGACGACGAACCGATCACCCCGCGGTTCGAGGTGCTCGACGACGGCGTCCGCTGCGTGTACTGCGATACGATCATCCGCGACGACCTCCCAGCCCACATTCTGGTTTGAGCGGCCGCTGGCCCGCTCGTGGTCACCAAACCCATATCACGCTGACAGCCCAACCCTGCCGCACTGATGGAGTACGTCACCCAATTGAACGAGGAGGTCCCGAAGATCGGCGTCGGTACCTGGCAGATGAACACGCAGGAAGCCTACGAGTCTGTCTCGACGGCGCTTGAGGAGGGGTA
>PXSF01000135.1:16867-30391 GCA_003022845.1 Halobacteriales archaeon SW_10_66_29
GACGTGGTCCTGACGGCGTACAGCCCCCTCGCAAACGGCGGCGCCATCGGTGACGACGTGGTTCAAGAGATCGGCCGTCGCTACGACAAATCCGGCCCGCAGGTCGCGCTCCGGTGGGTGACCCAGCACGAGAACGTCATCACCATCCCGATGTCGACCTCGCGGACCCATCTCCGGGAGAACATCGACATCTTCGACGTCCTCCTCACCCGGGAGGAACACGACCGGATCACCCGGCCCTCGTATCTCAGGACCGGCCTCGCAACGCTGAAAGGGCAGCTTCCTGTCTGATAGACAGCCAGACGTGATTCACCGAAGCCGAAAATCTCCACGTACTCACGTCCGACAGTATGAGCACAAATCCCTTTAAGGGGCGGCCACCAAATCCGGCCGATGACACGGCGGTCGGCGCTGCGGCGGGTCGGGCTCGTCGTGCTCGGTGCGAACGCGGCGCTCGCCCTCGCGAAAGCTGTGGTCTACCTGGAGACGGGGAGTCTTGCAGTCGGCTCCGAAGCCGTCAACAGCTTCGCCGACACGGCGTACAGCCTGATCATCGTCGGGGGGCTGTACCTCACGACCAAACCGCCGGACTTCGAGCACCCCCACGGCCACGAGCGGATCGAACCGTTCATTTCTTTGCTGGTCGCAGTTGGCATCTTCGTCGCGGGCGGGGCGGTCCTCTGGCAGGCGCTGACGACGCTGCAGTCCGGCTCCGTCGAGATCACCCGCGGCCCGATCGCCGTCGGCGTGCTCGCCGTCGCGTCGGTCGTCAAGTTCGGCCTGTACCGCTACTGTCTGTCGGTGGCCGACGCTCAGCGGTCGCCGGCACTGCGCGCGACGGCCGTGGACAACCGCAACGACATTCTCGCGTCGACTGCCGCGCTCGTGGGCGTGCTCGGTGCGGGGTTCGGCGTTCCGTTGCTGGACCCGCTCGCAGCCGTCATCGTTGGCATCGCCATCCTCTACACCGGGATGGAGGTCACCCGGGACAACCTGGCGTACCTCGTCGGTGCGGCACCGCCCGAGGAGTTGCGGACCGAAATCCTCCGGCGAGCGCTCGCCCACCCCGAGGTGGAGGGCGCCCACGACGTCGTCGCCCACTACGTCGGCCCGGAGATCGACGTCAGCCTCCACATCGAGGTGCAGGGCGACAGGACGCTGCTCGAAGCCCACGAGATCGAGACCGAGGTGATGGCGTCGATCCGCGAGTTGCCGGCGGTCGACGACGTGTTCGTCCACGTCGATCCCCGGGAGGCCGGCGAGTGGAAACAGGACGAGAACGTCGATCACCTGGTGAACTCCTTCGACGGGTCCGAGGAACGTCAGGTCGGGCCGGAGGCAGACGACCCAACCCGCGGCTCGCCACCGGACGAATCGTGAACCGCCTCGGGGTCAAGTGGATCACTCCGGCGGGAACTCCCTCGATCAGACCAGTTCCCCCAGCGCGTAGACGGTGTTCTGTCCGGTGATCTCGCAGGTCACCGTCTCGCCGAGGTCGACGCCCGCCGACTCCGCGCCGGGGACGGCGACCTGGCGGTAGGCACGGTCGTAGCCGACCAGCGAATCCCCGGTGCCGTCCTCGACGAGCAGCACCCTGCGTTCGGTGCCGACCATCGACTCGTAGGCCTCGCCGACGACGTCCATCTTCAGTTCGACCAGCTCCGAGGAGCGGTCCTTTTTCGTCTGCCCGCCGAGACCCTTCATCTCCGCGGCGTCGGTCCCCGGCCGCTTCGAGAACCGGGTGACGTTGATCTTCTCGGGGCGGGTTTCGCGCAGGAGCGCCAGCGACCGCTCGTAGTCGCGCTCGGTTTCGGTCGGGAAGCCGACGATGAAGTCCGTCGAGAGCGTCCACTCGTCGAGGGACTCCTCGAACGTCTCGACCACCTCGACGTACTCCGAGACGGTGTGCTGGCGGCGCATGTCGGCCAGTACCTCGTTGCTGCCGGACTGGACCGGAATGTGCAGGAAGTTGTACAGCTTCTCCTGCTCGGCAAACACCTCGGCCAGTTCCTCGCGGATGCCGTGGACGCCCTTGGGGTTGGCCATGCCGACGCGAACGCGAAAGTCGCCGTCGATCTCCTCGCAGATCCGCTCCAGCAGGACGTGGAGCGTGCGCTCGCCGTCGTCCCAGCCGTACACCCCTGTGTCCTGGCCGGTGATCCGGAGCTCCGTCGCGCCGGCGTGGACCAGCGCGCGCGCCTTGCGGACGTTCTCCTCGACCGGCGGCGAGTCGATCTTGCCCGTCGCGCGCTTGGTGATGCAGTACGAGCAGTCGCTCATACAGCCGCGAGCGATCGGCAGGATGCCGACGACGCCGTCCACGATGGGGTCGGTGTCGGCAGACGGCGTGGGACACTCGCCGTTTCTAACGTGCTCGGGCACCCGATCCCAGTGGAGAATCTCGGCGTTGACGCCCGCCTGTTCGAACTCTTCGCCCTGGGCGAGCGCCATACAGCCCGTGATGACGAGGTCGGCCGGCGTCTGCTCGTCGAGCTCCTGTGCCCGGTCGAGCATGTTGCGCTCGGTCTTCTCGACGACCGTACAGGTGTTGAGGATCGCCACGTCCGCCTCCGCGGGCGAGTCGGCGGGCCGGTGGCCGCCGTCGCGGAGCGCCCGCTCGATCTGCTGGCTCTCCCCGCGGTTGGAGGTGCACCCGTAGGTCTCGATGTGGTACCGGGCCATCTACACGAACGCTGGTGAGCCGTCGACAAAAGCCCGACGTTTCGACGGAGGGAGTGACCGCCCGACTGTCCCTGAAACGGCGACTGTTATGTGGTGCCTAGTGACACAAACAGTTCTTTCACCCACCCGCGGCTGTTTATGTCTGGGGGAAGAAGGGACTGGTATGACAGAACTCACCCGTCGGGACGTACTGCTGAGTACAGCTGCGGTCGGCGCCGCCGGACTGGCGGGCTGTGTCAGTGATTCCGAGGACGGCGAGTCCGCGAACGCAGGCGCCAGCAACGGTGACGAAAACGGGAGCGAGAACGGCAACGAGAGCACCGCGGGCAACGAGACCGAAACCGACGGCGAAACTGATGGTACCGACTCGGGCGAGGAGAGCGGTTCAACCGGAAGCGGATCGGACCCCTCGAACATCACGATCGAAACGGTCGGCGCGGCGTGTGCGGAGGGTGACAACGACAGCGTGACGATCGACTGGAGCGGCGGCGTCATCGTCGTGAACGGCACGACGCCCGCGCCGAACCCGTGCCACGAGGCCGTCCTGGAGGAGGGTACCATCGAGGACGGGAGCTTCATGCTCGTCGTCGACGTTGCGGACGCGAACGAGGGTGGGGTCTGCCAGGACTGCGTCGGGGCAGTCGAATACGAGGCGCGGGTCGAACCCGAGAACCCCGACGAGATCACCGAGGCAACCGTCCGTCACGTCCAGGGTGGATCACACGGCGTCGCCGTCGAAAGCGCGAGCGACGAAGGCGGCGAGGGCGGCGAGCCGACCTCCGGCGAGCCGTCGATCGAAACCCGGGACGCGGGCTGTCTCTCGGGCGAGCGCGAGCGCAACGTCGTCGTCAACTGGACCGAAAGCGGCATCTCGATCGAGGGTGCCATGCAGACGCCCGACCCGTGCCACAAGGCGGTCCTCGGTGGCGTGACCGTCGAGAACGGGCAGCTCACCGTCGACGTGTCGGCCGAGTCGACGCTCAGCGAGGACGAGGCCTGTACCCAGTGTGTCGGCGAAGTGCTCTACACGGTCGACGTGCCGCTGTCGAACGCTGACAGCCTGTCGCGGGTCACCGTCACCCACCCCGACGACGAACAGATCACTGTCGACGCCGACGATATCGAGCCCGCGGAATAATCGGTTTTCGCAACCGGCGGTCGACTTCCTTCACTGATTTTCCCCGGCAGTCGCCTCGTGGTATTCAGTGACGATGACGTCGCCGCTGGAGGCGCCGATGCGGTCGGCGCCGGCGTCGAACAGCTCCTTTGCGAACGCCCAGGAGCCGATGCCGCCGCTGGCTTTCACCCGGCAGTACTCGGCCATGACCGAGACGTCCTCGACGGTGGCCCCACCCTCCGAGAACCCGGTCGCAGTCTTGACGAACGCCGCGCCGGCGTCCGCGGCGGCCTGGCACGCCCCGCGGAGCTCCGACTCCGAGAGCAACGGCGACTCGACGATCACTTTCACGGGAATCGGAACGGCCGCGACCACCTCCGCGATTTCTGCCTCGACGTCCTCCAGTTCGCCGGCCCGGATCTTGCCGACGTTGGCGACCATGTCAACCTCCGCGGCGTCGGCCTTCCAGGCCTCCGTCGCCTCCTCGACTTTGGTTTTCGCGGTGTGCTGGCCGTGCGGGAAGCCGACGACCGTCGTCACGTCGACGCCCGGCGCGTACGACGCCGACTGGTCGAGATAACAGGGCGGCACGCAGGCCCGCATCCCGTGCTGGATCGCCTCGTCGAGCGTGTCGAGCACCCCTTCCCACGTCGTTGTCGGGCCCAGAACGGTGTGTTCGATCCGGCCTGGTACGTCGTCCATACCGTATTCGGGACCCCCTGCGCCTTTAATTCTACTGCCGTCGACTGACCCGCTCGCTGGGTTTTCGCCTCGAAATTTCTATACAAACCCGGGCCGGATAGCCCCCACGGCCAACCGGAACTGTTTTTATGAGGGGGTATCATTCACCCGACATGGCCGAACCGCCGTTGCTGCACTCGGCGGGGTTGCTCGTGGGGGCTGGGTTCGTCATCGCGTTGCTGCTTGCGGCGAAACCGCCGATCAATCAGAAGACAGTCGTGGCGTTCGCGCCCTGGATCGTGGTGGGGGCCGTGCTCCACGTGTTCTACCAGCTGGGGGTGACGCTGAAACAGCCGCTGTTCCCGGAGCCGGTGGAGCCGCTGTTCTCCGCCCCTGCCGTGTATCTCACGGTGTTCATCGTCATGGGACTCATCTGGGCGGTGACGGCGATGTTCATGACCGACCCTGACGCCGACTACATCGCCCAGTACCTCAGCGGGATGGGTGTCGGGACCGCCGTGCCGCTCATCGGGCTGTTGCTCTGGCGGGGGACCGATCCCGCCATCAGGCCGATGGAACCGATCTACCCGGCCGCCGGTCTGTTGCTCGCCGTGGGCGCGACGTTCGTCATTACGCTGGCGCTCGGGCTCTGGCGGACCAGCCTCGTCGCGAAAGTGAAGTACGTCGGCCCCCTGGTGATCTTCGCGCATCTGTTCGACGCCATCACGACCGCGGTTGGCGTGGATCTGCTCGGGGCAAGCGAACGCTCGGCCGTTCCACAGCTGCTCATCGACCTCGCTGCCGGATTGCCGACGGCCTCACTCATCGGGACGGGATGGCTGTTCATCCTCGTGAAGCTGGTGATTGCGGTCGCCATCGTGTTGCTGTTTGCGGACTACATCACCGAGGAGCCGGTGGAGGCCAATCTGCTGATGGGGCTGATCGTCGCCGTCGGCCTCGGGCCGGGCACGTACAACTTCTTCCTGTTCGTCCTCTCGCCGTAGCTGCCCCGGGACGGCGAACGCGGCCGGTGTTTTCATACTGCCGGACGTGACTCTGTTACTCCGAGTGATGAACGGAATCACGTCCGGCAGTATCAGGTTTTTGTACCCGCGGCCAGAAGGGATCGCATGAGCAAACAACCACACCTGCTGGTGTCGGACGGAGAGCTGACGGACGTCGCGTTGCTGCCGGGCGATCCCGGCCGTGTGGACCGGATCGCGGGCCACTGCGAGAACGTCGAAACGGTGGCGCAAAACCGCGAGTACAAGGTCGTCAACGCCAGCTTCGAGGGCCGGCGACTCACTGTCTGCTCGACGGGGATCGGGTGCCCGTCGGCGGCCATCGCCGCGGAGGAGCTCTCGGCTGTGGGCGTCGAGACGCTCATCCGTGTCGGAACGGCTGGGGCGCTCCAGCGCGACATCGAGATCGGCGACATGGTCGTCGCCACCGGCGCCGCCAAGGACGAGGGCACGTCGAAACGCTACGAGGCCGAGAGCGTGCCGGCAGTCTCCGACTTCGACGTCCTGTCGTCGCTGGTCGAGGTCTCGCGCGAACGCGACGAGGAGGTCCACGTCGGCCCGATCGCGACCGACGACGCCTTCTACGCCGAAACCGACGAGTACGTCCGGACGTGGGAGGAGGCGAGGCTGCTCGCCGTCGAGATGGAGGCCGCCGCGCTGTTCTCGATCGCCCGACGCAAGGGGATGCGCGCCGGCGCCATCTGCACCGTCGACGGGAACCTCGTCGAGGGCACCCAGAAGGGCGAAACCGAGGACGAGGAACTCCCCGAGAAAGCCAAGGACAACGTCGACCGGATGATCGCTCTGGCGCTGGAGGCGACCGGACGGCTCTGACATGGTCACGTTGCTGTCCGGCGGCACGGGGACGCCGAAACTGCTCGACGGGGCCGACGCGGCCTTCCCGCCGGCCGGGACGACCGTGATCGCCAACACCGGTGACGACGTCGAACTCGGCGGCTTCCTCGTCTGCCCCGACCTCGATACCGTCCTGTTCCTCGGTGGGGGCGAACTCGACCGGGAGACCTGGTGGGGGATCGAGGGCGACACCGCGGCGACCCACGAGGAACTGTTCGCCCTCGCTGACGCGGCGGGCATCGACCGCGGGCCGCGGTACCTGCCCGACGACGCCCAGGTTCGGGGGCGCGACCTGGGTCGCTGGCGTCGGTTTTCGGCCGTCGCGGAGTTCATGCAGATCGGCGACCGGGACCGCGCCGTCCACCTCACGCGAACCGGCCTGCTCGACGAGGGGCGGTCGTTGACGGAGGTAACGCGAACGCTCGCCGAGGCGTTCGGCGTCCCCTGGCGCGTGTTGCCGATGAGTGACGACCCCGTGGCGACGATGGTCCACACGGCCGAGGGACCGATGCACTTCCAGGAGTTCTGGGTCGCCCGCGACGGCGAACCGACTGTCGAGGACGTCGAGTTCCGGGGTGCGGATTCTGCGGCGCCGACGGACGCCGTACTGGACGCACTCGTCGACCCGGTCGTCATCGGGCCGTCGAACCCGGTGACGAGCATCGGACCGATGCTCGCACTCGACGGGTTCGAGGCGGCGCTGGCGGAGACGCCGGTCGTCGCCGTCTCGCCGTTCGTCGAGGACACGGTGTTCTCGGGACCGGCAGCGAAACTCATGGCTGGGACGGGGAGTGAGCCCTCGACCGCCGGCGTCGCCGAGGCCTATTCGTTCGCCGACGCGTTCGTCCTGGACGACGCCGACAGGACCGACATCGACCGCCCCGTCGTCCGGACGGACACGCGGATGGACGACGCGGACGACGCAGCCAGGATTGCACGCGCCGTCCGGGAGGCCCTGGAGGTGGTGATGTGACGGTCGAGTTCCGGCCGCGGGTCGCGCTCGCCAGTCTCAGCGGGCGGTCCGACGCCGAGTGGGCCCGCGGCGCCGTCCCGTTCGCCGGGGCCGCGTTTCTGGGCGGGATCGCAATCGACGAGGCGACCCGGGAGGCGGCCCGCGAGATGGTCGACCGGGACAGAGACGAGTTTCTGCCCGAGGACCCGGTCGGGTTCGTCGACGACCAGCTCGGCCGGCTCGCTGACGCCCCGCTCGTCGCGGGGTTCAACGTCCGCACGACGTCGCTCCCGCCGCTGGCCTCGGCCGCGAGGGTCTGTCGCGATCACGATGCCATCCTCGAAATCAACGCGCACTGCCGGCAAGCCGAGGTCTGCGCAGCGGGGGCCGGGGAAGCGCTCCTTCGGGACCCCGAGCGGCTCTGCGAGCAGGTCCGTGCGGCAAGCGGGACGGGGGCGACCGTCAGCGTGAAAGTGCGGACGGAAGTCGAGGGCGTAAATCTGCCGGCGCTGGCCCGCGAAGTCACCGACGCGGGCGCAGCGTTCGTCCACGTCGACGCGATGGACTCCGAGGCGGTGGTCGGGGAGGTCGTCGAGGCGAGCGACGCGTCGGTGATTGCGAACAACGGGGTCAGGGGGCGCGAGAGCGTCCACGAGTACCTCTCGTACGGCGCCGACGCCGTGAGCGTCGGGCGTCCGAGCGACGATCCGACCGTTCTCGCCCGCGTGCGGGACGCGACAGCGGCCTGGTTCGAGGAGCGAGGCTCCGGCGTTGGTCGTGGGTACGGTGCCGGCGAGGGTCGCGCCGGATCGACCGGTGGGCCGCCGTCCGAGCCCCAGGGTGGTGGCCCGCGATGAGGACCGCGGCGGCGAACGCCGAGCTCGCCCTCCTGCTGGAAGTCTCCTCGACGCCGAAGCCTGGCAACGTCGACCGGCACCGCGAGTATCCGGACCTGCGGTTCGAGCAGTTCGTTGCGGGCGCCGTCGGCACCCGGTGCGGGTTCGAACTGGCGGCCGACGGCGAGCCGATCGGCGTGGCGTTCGAGCGCGCAATCGAGGGCATGAGCCAGCAGCGTGGCGGCAACACGCAGTTCGGCGCGACGCTGCTGGTCACGCCGCTCGTCGCGGCCGCCAGGAACGGTACTCTCACCCCCGACGGTGCGACCGACGTCGTCGAATCGACGACCGTCGACGACGCAGTGAGCTTCTACCGGGCGTTCGATCACGTCGACGTCGCTGTAGATGAGCCCCCGGAGGGGATGGACGGTCTCGACGTCCGGCGCGGAAGCGACGCCGAGTCGGCGCTCAGGGACCGGCATCTGACGCTCGCTGACGTCATGGAGCGCAGTGCCGAGCGCGACGGCGTCGCGAGGGAGTGGGTCGGCGGCTTCCCGCGAACGTTCGAGACGGCCGAGGCCATCGCTGAGGGATCGGGACCGGTGACCGACCGCGCCGCGTCGGTCTTTCTGGCCCTGCTGGCGGCGGAACCCGACCCGTTCGTCGTCACGCAACACGACCGCGAGGCGGCCGTCGAGGTCAGGGACCGAGCGCAGGCCGTGCTCGACGGGACGGAGTCGGTCGAAGAGCTGGGGGCGGACCTCGTCGAGCGGGAGATCAACCCCGGGACAACGGCCGACATCGTCGCCGGCGGGCTGTTCGTCGCGCTCGAGCGGGGGCTGGAGGTGTAATCCGTGACCGACGACTCCTGGCCCGTCGACCTCCGCGGCATCACCGAGTCGGTCGTCACCACGCTCGGGCCGAACGGCCGGTGGAACGTCGCTGCGCTGGGGCTGCACGCACCCACGACGGACGAGGCCGGCCAAGCCAGGGGTAGCGAGTCAGTGACTGCGCGCACGTGGGGGCGAACGCGAACCTGGCGGAACTTCCGGGAGCGCGGGGAGGGCTACGTCCAGTTCACCCGGGACCCGGAGCTGTTCGTCGCGGCCGCGCTGACAGTTCAGGAAGCCGACGAGCCGGTCCTCGACGAAGCCGACGCGTGGGTCCGGGTCGAGGTCGATCGGCGGGGCAGCGGCACGAGCGGCGACACCGAGTGGGTCGAGTGGTCGCTCTCGCCCGTCGAATCGACGGTGCTGCGCCGGGTGGTCCCGACGTTCAACCGCGGGTACGCCGCAGTGATCGAAGCCACGGTCCACGCCTCGCGGCTGGACGTCGACGAGTACGACAGCGACGAACTGCGCGAACGGATCGACTACTGCCGATCAGTCGTCGAACGGTGTGGCGGTGAGGCGGAACGCCGGGCGTTCGAGTCGCTCGAACGCGTCGTCGGAGACGACGTCTGACACTGCGTTGCGGTTCCTCCCCGAGTAGCGGATCGATCGAGTTACTGCCCTTCGACGAGCCTGCGGAGGTGTTCCGGGGGGACGGCGCCCCTGGCGGCGTGGTCGCCGTAGATGAACGTCGGTACGCCGGTGATCCGGCGGCTCCGTGCCTCGTCGAACGCCGATTCGAGCGCTTCGGCCGTCTCCTCGTCCTGGAGCGTCCGCGGCACGAAGTCCTTCGGGAGTCCGGCGTCGAGGGCGAGCGCCTCGAGCACCTCGGTGTCTCCGATGTCGCGGCCCTCCCGCCAGAGTGCGTCGAACACGCCGCGGTGGAACGACTCGAACGCGTCCGGGTGCTCCTCGGCCGCCGCGTACGCGACCCGCTGGGCGTCGAACGAATCGACGTTCCGCTTCAGGGTCTGTGTCATCTCGACGTCGTACTGGTCGGCCAGCCGTTCGACGTTCTGTCGGGCGTTCTCGTAGTACTCCTCGTCTTTGCCGGTGTCGACGGAGTGGTCGATCTCGCCGTCGCTGTCGCGCTGGCCGGCCCGCAGGTCGTAGGGGTGCCACTCGGTCTCCAGCGGCTCGGACCGCTCTGCCAGGTACTCGTCCAGCGATTCGTACCCCAGAAAGCAGAAGGGACAGACGTAATCCGAGTAGACGACTAACGTTTCAGTTGCTGTCTGGCTCATACCGGACTGTAGCGGCTGGCCGGGCAAAACGTCGTCGCTGGCGTAGATAGCTGGTCAGAGAGATGCAACCCCCAGTGCGTGCGTCACTGTCCCACACCACCGGGAGGCTTTTTGAACGCGGTCGGTTCTGTGCCACTATGACTGACGATCACGAGCACATTTATTCTCTCGAAGGAATAGATTCTGGCGGACTCACATCCTTCCTCACGGACGCGCTCGACGAGGAGGTCACGGGGAGGGAGCTACTCGACGGCGCGCTCAACGTTGTCGTCGAAATTTCCACAGCAGCGGGGAACACGTACGTTCTCCGGCAGCCCGCCAAACTGCGCGAGGTGGCGTACATGAACAGCCTCTGCGTCGAGTACGAGGTGCTGGAACGACTCGCGGAGACAGCGGTCCCGGCACCGAAACCTGTCCTGTACTGCGCGGACGAGTCGCTCCTCGGCGAGCCGTTTTTCCTGATGGCTGCCCTCGAAGGCACCGAAATTCAGCGGGGGAACGCGTTACAGACTTGGTGCTTATAGTGGTCAGGCATCGTCTCCAGATACGTCCGTCGGGACGCTGTCGTCACTTGAATTGTTCCTGAGTGCTGATGGCGAATAGTCTTTCGGAACAAACACTAATTGGATACTATCAATAGCTGTTGCTCCCAAAACTTCCTCTTTGATCTGGTCATCAGCGAACTCTGCTGGATTCGTTGTCGCTAGCTCTGTTTCTCCCGGCACGTTTGCGGCGACATCGTGAGCGTCGATCACAATCCAGAAATCTTCCTCGTCTTGAGTCCGGAGTTGAGTCAATTCGTCCTGTACCGATTCGTACGAACTAATCCTCAGCCAGCCCTGGAACGTTGAGTAGAGCGTCTCCTTTCGCGCCTCGGCTCGCTGTTCTATCTCACGAATCACCTCCCGCAATTCATCAGTGACCTCGTAGACACCCCTTCCAGCTTTATCGTCGTAGAAGTCCTCTAAATACCTCCATGCCGAATTTTCATTCCGGTCAATTTCCGACTGAATCTCTTCGATCTCACTCTCACTTAGCTCCCCCTCGTAATTGACCTTCACCTGTTGGATGTTCCGGAGAACCTGGCTCCGGTGCTCCTCGATAATTGAGTCTTTTGCATTTCGGAAAATATTTTCAACCTGTTCCGTAGCGAAATACTCTGTTTCGCCACTAAACAAGTACTTCCTACATTCTCTGTGGTGGGGGTCAGTAAAGAAACAGAAACCGAGGATGACTCCCTTGTCGAGGAAGGCGTTGTCCGCCATTTTATAGGTTGTCTAGCTCCTCAGAGATAGCCGTATTGTACGAATCAGCGACGCTGTCTAAAGCCGAGGTGGACTGTCTTTCTGAGAGGGCTTCCTTCCGCTTCTGCGTTACCCGGTTCTGGAGATCTCTGCGCACTATTTTCTTCTCTTCACGCCAGTCTTCGAGCGCCTCCGAATCAATATTCGAATGCTCCTCGAAGCGGAGAATGATTCGTGCGGCCCCCTCGATGAAGGCCTCTGTGAAGTCATGAAGTTCTCTTGGGCTTCGCCCGATATCGACCAACAGGCGCATCGTATCGTCCCAATCAAGGTAGATGTCGCGGATTTCCGAGTAACGATCCTCGTCGAAGTTCGCCAGCATCTCATCCAGGAGTTCTTCGATGCGGGTCTTCTCATGGGGGGCGACGAATTGGCTCAGCCTGTGCTGATCTTCGTCTTGCAAAACCGTGTTTAAGTACCACCGCAAATCAGCATATGCGATAACGAAATCGTCGGGCGCAAAGTTCTGGTACTGGTACTCTTCCAGTTCTTCAGCTGTTTTGTCGCCGTGTTCAGTGACCACGGACTGAACCGCGTTGTAGATGTCGTCTTTGAGGTCTTCCGACAGGTGGTCAAAGTCGGATTCGCTGACTTGGTCGGCCGGATAGTACGCCTGTCCACCGAAGTGATTCGCGGTGGGCCTGTACGTGACCGCTGAATTCAGATGAGCTTCGGAGATGGTACGGCCGTACTTGTACCAGTACTTCGGCAGGTCGACTTCCCGGTCGTATTCCTGCGCTAACAGCCGATCAGCTAAACAGCAAAGTTTGTGAATACGGGTTCGCCCCGTCTCACGGCCGTCCTGCTCGTGACGTTCCGCAGCCACCCGATACAGAAGATACTCCGGCGGCCCAAAGTCACCGAGGTCATCATCCGCCGGTGGCGACTCAGACATTCGTCTTATTCGGCCTATAGAATCCGGGTGCAAAATAATTGACGCTGTAACTACTTCCTGAATTCAGAGTGGTCATCCGTAGGAGACCATCACGAATACGAACAACCGCTGTACTTAGCGATTCCTCGTCAGTAGTTTCGACGGTAATGACGCGACAGATACGCGTAACTCCTGCGGTCAGACCACACACCTTGTGACAAGCTGTGGCGGACCAGCTCCATTCGAAGAAAATTTACGCCGGCCTGCAGAGTTCGAAGTAATGACGGGACGCGGTGGACCGTCCAGCCAGGACCGGGGGACGATCCAGTGACGCGGGACGGCAGGAGCGGCCACTCGACGGCGGAACCGTCGGGCGAGGACCGAGTCGCTGCTGGCGAGGAAGACCAGTGGCTCGTCGCATTCTGCGGGCTGCCGGGCGTCGGCAAGTCGACTGTGGCGGGCTACGTGACCGAGCAACTCGACGCCGTGCGGCTCCGGACTGACGTGGTCCGCAAGGAACTGTTCGACGAGCCACAGTACACGGCCGAGGAGACCGAGTCGGTGTACCGGGAGCTGTCGAGGCGTGCAGGCGATGCCCTCGCAGCGGGGAAGTCTGTCGTACTCGACGCGACGTTCACGAACGCGGCGCACCGGGAAGACGCCCGGGAGCTAGCAGCCCGCCACGGCGTCGGCTTCCGGCTGATCGAGGTGGTCTGCGACCAGGCAATCGCAGAGCAGCGCATCGCGGCCCGCGACGACGTCAGCGACGCCGACGTGGACGTCTACCGGCGGTTCCAGGACGAGTTCGACCCGGTCGAGGGCGACCACACCGTGGTCGACAACTCCGGGTCGAAAGTGGAGACGTACAGACAGCTCGATACCCTGTTCTGAGCCCGAGTCGGTGCGCCGACCTCGCCGCCGTAGCTACTCCAGACGAGTCATCTCGCTCGCTACCTCCCGTCCGATCCGGTCCGCTCGAGCCGTATCTCGACGCAGGTGCCGTCCGTCGTGTCGAACTCGATGCTCGCGTCGGAGCGTTCGATCACCCACTTGACGACCCACAGGCC
>PXSF01000136.1 GCA_003022845.1 Halobacteriales archaeon SW_10_66_29
CGAACTGACAGACGACGGGATCGCCAGAGCCCGCGACGCGATCCAGAACTACTGCATCATCGAGCGGTTCCTGATCGAGGTGCTGGAGGTCGAGCAGTTCCGCGAGGAGGCCAAACAGCTCGAACCCGTCATCGACGAGACAGTCGCGGAACGGCTCGATACGATCATCGACCGCGAACCGCAGTGTCCGGACTGCTTCGCTGCCGAAGAGGACGTCTGTAGCCTGCTGGTCCCGGAACTCGACGCGGCGGACTGACCCAGCGACGACACCCGTGGTCCGCGAGGCGTTTCTGTCCGTCACGAGGGGCCAGGTGGCCGCTCTGGCTGTCTACGCGGACCGGGTCGCTGACGGGATGCCGAACTCTTTCAGGCGCGTACACAGCGCGTCCCGGCTTTCGAAGCTGTACAGTTTGACTGACGTATCGCAGTAGTAGTTCCCGCCGCGCTTGCGGAGGGTGACGGAGAGACCGAGGTCGGACCCGCCGGCGTCGAGACCGACCTCCTCCTCGTGGTCCAGCAGCGCGAGCAGTTCCTCCCTCGTGGTTTCGTCGACGTTGACCCGTGTAGCAGTCGCCATCGTACTCCGAACGTCAGCCAACACACGTATCAGGATTTTCTAGCTTTCGACTAACATCGGTTCGAATTCCGTTGAAAATTCAGAGATAATCGTCCCACGAGGATCGGCGTAGTGCGCTTGCTATCCGGTGTGAACCACAGCCGGCAGCCCAGTGATAGTGATTATTGTGAGTCGTTCCGGGATCGACCGCGGTACTGCGTGCGGTCGACCCGGTAAACAGTCACAATAATCACTATGAGAACTGCTGTCGCTCGCAACTGTCAAAACGTGGGGGAATCAGTGGAAGGTGCCGAACTGGCAGAACGGGCAACGAACGAGGATTATGCGTGCCGAACGGTCGGGGCCCGTGCCATGCCGACACCGACTGATTTGGGGATGCAGTTGGGGTGTCTGTGGCGGAGATCAAGCCGCCACCTGCTTCTACAGACCGGGAGGTAAAAAAGAGGCATACGTGTTTTCAGAGTTAGAAAACGTGCTCTATGGTACTGTTAAATTGCACCTGTTGACTTCGTGTATTTAATTGGCGGTTGATTGCCGAGTGCCTGATGACTGCGAAAGTGATTGTAATTCGCTATGTTAACGGTGCCGCGCGGTGCCCACCCAACTGTTATACAGCCACTGTCCGTTGCTCCCGACGTGAGCACTGACACGTCGACCGGCGGCTCCAGCCGCGTGAGTCGGCTGAACATCCTCTTCGGCGCGTTCGTCACCGCCTACGGGTTCCTGTTCGTCGGCCAGTCCGTCGGTCAGGCGGCCCTGGTCGTCGCCATCGGTCTCGTGACGCTGCTGTCCGGCGTGGCAGGAACCGCGTGGGCTGCCGACCGCTTCGACCTCTCGCCGACCAGGCAGCGCCGCCTGCGGACCGGCTTCGCCGTGGCCGCCATCGTCCTTCTTGCGGTGTTCTTCGTCGTCTACTGATGCTCGGTCCCGTTACGACAGGCCGCTCGGCAGTTCGACCTCCTCGCCGTCGGCGTACACCGTCGGCTCCCGGAGGATGCCGTCAAGGTGGATCGGCGCCTCGACGTCGCCGCCGATGCCGTGGTCGTCGCCGATGGCGAGGTGGACGGTGCCGCCGGCCTTCTCGTCGAGCAGCACCGACCCCACGAGCTCGGTGACCGCGACGTTCGTCCCGACGCCCAGTTCGGCGAGGTTGTAGGCGTCCTGCCCCGCCTCGGCGGCGCCGTCCTCGACCTGCTCGCGGAGGCCGTCGTCGCCGATGTCGGTGACGTAGCCGTCCTCCACCTCGAAGCTGATCGTCTGCCCCTCGTCGAGTTTCCCGTGGGGCATCATCGTCCCGTCGACGACGACGGTGCCGTCGCCGGTCTCGGGGCTGACGAACACCTCGCCTGCGGGCAGGTTCGAGAAGTCGCCGGGCTCGTGGACGATCCCGGTGTCCTCGCGCCAGTCGCGCTCGCCCGGCCGGAGCGTGACGTCGGTCCCCTGGGGCGACGTGACGCGGATCTCCTCGGCGTCCTCGACCTGTTCGAGGACGGTCGCACACTCCGCGGCGATGCTCTCGTAGTCGGCGTCCAGCCCCATCAGGAACACGGCGTCGGTGATCCCCGGCAGCGTCGCCATGCGCGCGCCGGCCTCGACCGCCTCGACGCGGGCAGTCGTGTGGCTGAGGCTCTTCGTCGTCGGTGCGAGCACCACGTCCGCGGCGGTGATCGCGCCAGCCACCGCGTCCGGCGGCTCCTCGCCGTGGAGGTCCCCCGGCGGGTACCGCAGCAGCGTCGTCTCCGCCGTGATTTCCGCCGCGACCCCGTACAGCGCCTCGGCGATGCCCTGGCGCTCGTCGTCGGTGACGATCGCACACGACTCCCCTTCCTGGAGGTCCATGCACTGTTCGACCGCCGTCTCCGCCGGGCCCCGAAGCGACTGATTGCTCATGTGTCGACCCTGGAGTGGCCGAGCCAAAGGTGTTTCTCACAGCGCACGACCACCCCACGCTCCTGGCGGACTGGAAATTCGAGTTTTCACGTACGTACAGCCACCAGTATGAGGAATCTGGGAGAGATGAAACAGCAGGCGAGCGAAGCGAGCGTGACCTCGGCAGACGACCGAGGGCTTTCCCCGTCACCGCGGTAGCAGTTCCGGAAACGGCTGGTACTCAACCACCACAACATACCACTCGACAAACACGACCGGAACTAGGGCCGACACCGGTATACGCCTCCAGTCACATCACCGGATATGACCGACCGTTACGTCGACTGTGGGATGCTGTACGACGGGATGGGGCATGGGACGGTCCGCGACGCGCGGATCGTGATCGACGACGGGCGGGTCCGCGACGTCGGCCCGGTCGAGGACGTGCCGGAGCCGGACGGCGCGGCGCGGATCGACCACTCGGGGGAGTTCGTGCTGCCGGGGCTGATCGACGCCCACATCCACATGTCGGGGATGCGCCAGATGGACCCGTTCTCGCGGCTGACCGAACTCGAACAGGAGTCGCTGCGGGCCGCGCGCGCGACGGTCGACTGCCAGGACCTGCTCACAGCGGGGTTCACGACGGTGCGGGACCTCAGCAGCAAGATCGGCCTGGGGCTGCGCGACGCAATCGCCGAGGGGGAGATCCCCGGCCCGCGACTGTACACCAGCGGGCTGGCGTTCTCCCAGACCGGGGGCCACTCCGACACCCACTACCTCCCCTACCGGTGGATCGAGGACCAGGACCCCTGTCCGATCGTCGACGGCGAGACGGCGTGTCGCCGCGGCGCCCGCGCACGGATCCGCCAGGGCGTCGACGTCGTCAAGATCATGGCGACCGGCGGCGTGCTCTCGGAGAAGGACGACCCCCGGCACAGCCACTTCACCGACGCGGAGATCCGGGCGTTCGTCGAGGAGGCCCACCGCGTCGACATCCCCGTCGCGGCCCACGCCCAGGGCGCCCGCGGCATCAAGGATGCCCTCCGGAACGGCGTCGACACGATCGAACACGGCGTCTACCTCGACGAGGAGGCGATCGAACTGCTGCTGGATCGCGACGCGATCCTCGTGCCGACGCTGGCGATCATAACCCGCCTGTACGAGCACGGCGAGGAGCACGGCATCCCCCCGTGGGCGGTCCGCAAGACCGAGGCTTCCCGGGACGATCACGTCGCCTCGATCCGCGCGGCCTACGACGCCGGCGTGACCATCGCCGCCGGCACCGACTTCATCGGCCCCGACCTCGTGCCCCACGGCGAGAACGCCGAGGAACTCGAACTGTACGTCGAGGAGGTCGGCATGGACCCGATCGAGGCGATCCACGCGGCCACGGGCGTCGCCGCAGGGACCGTCCCCGACGACGACGTCGGCACGCTCACCCCCGGCGACCACGCCGACCTGGTCGCCGTCTCGGCCGATCCGACCGCCGACGTCAGCGCGCTCAGGGCCGACATCGACGCTGTCTACAAGGGCGGCCGGCGGGCGGACTGATATACACCCGGACGTGACTCTATTACACGTCAGGACACGATATCCACGAGTATCGACCCTGACAGTCCCGAGTTGTGTCGAGATGACGTAGGCAAATCACGTCCGGGTGTATAGTGATTGGTGTGCCGGCCGTCGAGATGGTAATACTGGCGGCGAAAATCCGCACGGACTTTCGTCTGTCAGTATAAGGACAGAATAGCGGGCGGTATCCTGCGAATACTCTATAAGAGAGACGAGAAAACAGAAGTAGTTCTCATGGCTGTGCATCCGACACGACGTTGTTTCCTCCTGTTACTCGGCGCCAGTACTACGATCGGTCTCGCGGGCTGTCCGAACGATGGGTTGTCAGACGGAGAGGAGTCCCCGTCGGGGACGCGGTCACCCGACGCGGTGGACGACAGCGACGTGACCGACCTCCTGCTGATCCGGACGGCCGAACAGCACACGCTCGCAAGCAGCGTCCTCGAAGCGTACCGGGCCGTCGCGATCCAGAACGACGGCGTCCTGCAACTCGAACCGGATGCGGCGCTCCAGCTCCACCCGCAGCGAGGACAATGACCGACGGCCCGATCAGACTCGTCAACGAGGACGGCCGGATCGTCGGAAAGGACCCGGAGACGGGCGAGACGGTGCCGATCGAGCTCGGGTCGGTCGACGCGGCGGACGCGCTCACCGACGAGCTCCGGGTCGGGCGCACGCAGGCGTTCGGGCGCGACCGCGAGGCGTTCGCGGCCGGCCGGATCCCGGCGGCGCGGTGGGCGAGCTGGTCGATGCAGATCGGGCAGTCGGTCGCGTCGTTCCCGGTCAATAAGACGACGCCCGTGTTGATCCTCCACTCGGAGGGTGGCCGCGCCGCCGAGTACGAGGAGACCCTTCCGCGGATGCGCGAGCGGCAGATCCCCTGGGAGTTCGGGATCGGCGACAGCACGGCGTTCGCGGACGACCTCGACGCCTCGGGCCACGTCGGCCCGGACCAGGCGCGGGAGATCATGCTGCACGGCGCGGAGGTCGGCCTCTACACGGGGGAGGTCGAGGAGCTGTCCCCGGAGCAGTCGCCGTGGACGCTCGCTGACGAGCAGTGGGGGGTCGACGACACGCCCGGCGGGCTGGACCCCGACCGCGACGGGGCGACCATCGAGCGGCTCGTCCGCTTGCTCCAGGGGCAGAAACGACACATCGAAACGCAGGTTGGGGCGAACGTCTCGTTCATGACGGCGCGGGACGGCACGGCGATCAACACGGGGGAGCTGGACATGGCCAAAGCCTACGCGATCCGGTCGCTGTTCCAGGCCAGCGGCCACGGCTTCCAGCCGTCGATCGGCAACGGCTCCGGCAGCGGGCTCAACGTCGTCCACCCCCACGGCGTATCGTCGTACCACCTGGAACAGGCGGCCAACGAGGGCGACGTCGAGGGGGCGAGAGCCGTCGTCGACCAGCTGGCCGCGACCGACGGCGGGCGCGGGCTCTTTTTCTTCCACTCCCACGCCGTCGAGGACTGGGACAGCTGGGAGGCGATCGTCGACTACGCCGTCCGGCTGCGCGACCGGGGCGAGCTCGACATCGCGTCGGCGACCGGCGGGCTCGTGCTCCCGTGGGACCTCCGGGAGGGCAACGTCCTCATGGAGCCCGACCCGCGGTTTCAGTCGTTTTCGGACTCGATCTGGAGCGCGTTCGGCAACACGCCTGACGTCAGGACGATCGGCGCCGGCGACTACTGGGCGGTCGGTGCCGACTTCGGCGGGGAGGCGTTCGGCGGCCTCCGGGTGCGCGGTCTCTCGGCCCGGCTCCAGCCGTTCCCGACGTTCATGGCGGCTGCCGACGTCCGGGCGCCCGACGGCGCGACGACGGACCTGACCGTCCGGTACGACCCCCGCGGCCTCGAGACGGTCCCCGACGACGAGCGGTGGCGGATCGACGCCGAGTTCGCCGGGATCGGCGACGGCTGGGAGCGGGTCCGGACGCCGTTCGGCGTCCCCCGCGCCGACGTCGGCGATCCGAACGGCAACACGCTCGACAACCTCGCGTTCTGGTCGGACAGCGGCGAAGCGCACGTCACGAACCTCGCCGTCTACCCCTGCTGACTCTACGAGCAGCGGTGCTTTTCCGTCCGGTCGGCGACGCGGTGTTCCCCCGTCGATCGGCGGCGCGATCTCACCGCTGCTGCTCCGGGAAGCGTTTCTCCAGCACGATCTCGTCGTAGTCGCGGTACTCCAGGGGGTACTCCTCCACCTCCTCGTAGCCGCGGTCCCGGTAGAACTCCGGCAGAAACGGGTGGCCCTCGGGGGTCGTCAGCCAGATCGCCTCGCGGTCCTCCACCCGCGCGACCGATTCAGCCCACGAGACCAGCCGGCTGCCAATCCCCTTGCCCTTCCAGTCCGCGTGGACAGCCAGGCGGCTGAGCTTGAGCCGGTCCGGATCGGTCACCTCGGTGCGAACGCCGCCGACGATGTCCTCGCCGATGGATCCGGCGTCGATCTTGGCGGCGAACACGCGGTGCTCGCGGATCCAGTCGGCGACCTCCTCGGCGGTCGCCGCCTCGGCTTTCGCGGGGAAGCCGAGACCGCGGTTCTGCCGGTACGCGCTCCGGTAGACAGCCGCGAGCGCGGCGGCTTCGTCGGGGGTCGCCGGCCGGATCCGCGGGTCGATGCCGGTCATGGGTGTCCCTCCGTGAGCCGGTACACCCGGCTCGGGCCCTCGCCCGCGCTCTCGATCAGGTTGTACTGTTCGAGCTTGCGGAGGTACTTGCGGACGGTGCGCTTCGACCGGGGGTCCTCGACGCGGGCCGCGTACCGGGGGACGATCTCCTTGGGCATCAGCTCGCCGGCCTCGCGCAACACCTCGTAGACGGCGAGCTGGTGCTGGCTCAGGCGGTCGAGGCTCTTCTGGCGGAGCGTCCGGCGGGCCGCGGGGATCGCTTCCTCGATGTCGGCGTCGCGGATCCGCCCGGCGTCGTCGCGTTCGGCGCGCCGGGCGGCCGACCGGAGGATGCCGATGGCGTCGCGGGCGTTGCCCCCCGCGGCTTCGGCCATCCGGTCGAGCTGGCCCGTCGTGACGGCGCCGTCGGCCAGCCCCCGCCCGGCGCGGCGCTCCAGGATCGCGACGAGTTCCGCCCGGCTGTAGCTGTCGAAGGCGACGTGCTCGCTGCTACGCAGCCGCGACTGGAGGCGCTGGTCGAGCGGGTCCAGCAGCGCGCGCTCGCGGTTGGTGGCCAGGATCATCGTCACCTGCGGGACGGCGTACAGCCGGCGCAACAGCCCCGGGTTCTCCAGCTGGTCGGCCTCGTCGAGGACGATCAGGAACGGCCGGTCGACGGCCTCCAGGCGGTCGAGCAGTTCGTCCCGCGGCGTCGAGCGGTGGATGTCGTAGGTCGTCCCGATGCTCTCCAGCAGTTCGTACAGCACCCGGAAGTCGCCGGTGTGGAGCCAGCAGTCGACGTGGGCCGTCCGGACGTCCAGCACCTGCTCCTGGAGCCGGTCCAGCGTCGCCCGGGCGATGCAGGTCTTGCCCGCGCCCGAGGGCCCGGTCAGCAGCGCGTGCTGGGGCCGGTCGCCGTCGACGACCGGCGACAGCGCCGCCGCCAGCCGGTTCATCTCCTCGTGGCGGTGGACGATCTCCCGCGGCAGGTGGTCGTCCTGCAGCACCCGCGCGTCCCGGATCATACCCGACCTGTCGGACGCATCGCACATAAGCGGAAGGGGGAAACTTCCGAGTTTCCGGGTCGGAGAGCAGTGACTGACGGGATCAATGACGACACGTGACCGAGTCACCTTCGCTTCGAACAGCATACGCGACCTCCGGTTATCGCTCCGCTGCGGGCGTCCACGAGCGGCCGGTGTCGCCGACGTACCGAGAGACGGGCCGGATGAGGCGGTTGTCCTCGCGCTGTTCGAGGGCGTGGGCCATCCAGCCGCCGACGCGGGAGATGGCGAACGTGGTGGTGAACAGTTCCCTGGGGACGTCGACGCCATCGAGCAGGACCGCGGTGTAGAACTCGACGTTGGTTTCGAGCGTGCGGTCGGGCTTGTGCTCGGCCAGCAGATCGACCGCGATGTCCTCGAAGCTCCGGACCGTCCCGAAGAACTCGGTGTCGCCGTCGGCGCCGTAGAAACGCTCGGCGGCCGCCTCCAGCACCGCTGCGCGCGGGTCCCGTGTCCGGTAGACCCGGTGGCCAAAGCCCATCAGGCGCTCGCCGGCGTCCAGTTTCTCGCGGACGTACCCCTCGGGGTCGTCCGACGCGTGGACCTCCCGGAGCATCTCCAGGGCGGGGCCGGGCGCGCCGCCGTGCAGCGGCCCCTTCAGCGTCCCGACGGCCGCCGTGGCGGCGGAGACCAGATCCGACTCCGTCGAGACGACGACGCGGGCGCTGAACGTCGAGGCGTTCAGCCCGTGGTCGACGACGCTGTTGAGGTACGTCTCCAGCCCCCGGGCGGCGGCGTCGCCCGGCTCCTCGCCGGTCAGCATGTACAGGTAGTTCGCGGCGTGGCGCAGGTCCTCGCGGGGCTCGACGGGGTCCTTCCCCTGCCGGTACCGCCAGTAGGTCGCCACGATCGTCGGGAGCACGGCGATCGCGCGGCGGGCCTGTGTCTCCGGGTCGGCGTCCCCGCCGTCGTCGTGGCCGAGGTTCGCCGCGGCGACGCCCATCCGGAGCGCGTCCATCGCGGGCTCGTCCTCCGCGGCGGCCTGCCGGAGCACCTGCTGCACCTCTCCGCCGACACCGCGGCGGGCGGCGAGATCTGCTCGGAACGCGTCCAGTTCCTCCGCGTCCGGGAGCCGGTCGTGCAGCAACAGAAAGACCGACTCCTCGTACGCTGCGTTCGGTGCGAGCTCCTCGACCGGGAACCCGCCGATGACGAGCTCCCCCGCGTCCCCGTCGATGTAGCTGAGCCGCGTCTCCGCGACTGCCACGCCCTCCAGGCCGCGGCTGATCTGATCCTCCATGGTCCCGGTTGGGCGATTCCCGACTTAGCTTCTGCGGT
>PXSF01000137.1:0-648 GCA_003022845.1 Halobacteriales archaeon SW_10_66_29
ATCAGTCCTCGTCGCCGAGGATCACGCGCTCGGTCATCTTCCGGGGATCGAGCACCTCGGCGGCCTCCGCCTCGGTGAGGTAGCCCTTCTCGACGGCGACTTCGCGGACGGTCTTGTCCTCCTTGAGGGCAGCTTTGGCGACCTCGCTGGCCTTGTCGTAGCCGATAGCGGGGTTGAGTGCCGTCGCCAGCGCCATGCTCTGCTGGACCTGGCGCTTGCAGTGCTCGCGGTCGGCCTCCAGTTTGGCGACGAACTTCTCGGCGAAGGTCTCGCTGCCGTTGGCGATCAGGTCGGCGGACTGCAGGAAGTTGTGCGCCAGCACCGGCTTGTAGAGGTTCAGGTCGATCTGGCCCTCGGCGGCGCCCGCGGAGACGGCGGCATCGTTGCCGACGACCTGCTTGTGGACCTGATTGACCGCCTCGGCGACCACGGGGTTGATCTTGCCGGGCATGATCGAGGAGCCGGGCTGGTTCTCCGGCTGGTCGATCTCGCCGAGGCCGTTGCGCGGGCCGGAAGCCAGCAGGCGGAGGTCGTTTGCGATCTTGTTGAGGCTCCCGGCCACCGTGCGGAGCGCGCCGTGGGCCTCGCTCATCGCGTCGTGGGCGGCCTGGGCCTCGAAGTGGTTGTCGGCCTCCCGGAAGTCGATGT
>PXSF01000137.1:687-11450 GCA_003022845.1 Halobacteriales archaeon SW_10_66_29
ACGACATCCTCGAACGCTGACTCCTTGGCTGCGAGTTCGTCCCGCAGCGCGGCGAGTGCGGGCAGGACGTCGCGCTCGACGGCCTCCAGGCTGGCGACGTGCATCGCCGTCGGGATCACGTCGTTGCTCGACTGGCCGTAGTTGACGTGGTCGTTGGGGTGGATCTCGCGGCTCCCCAACTCGGCGCCGTACAGTTCGGTCGCGCGGTTGGCGATCACCTCGTTTGCGTTCATGTTCGAGGAGGTGCCGGATCCGGTCTGGAACACGTCGACCGGGAACTGGTCGTCGTGCTCGCCGGCGATCACCTCGTCGGCCGCCTCGATGATGCAGTCGGAGCGCTCCTCGTCGATGAGGTCCAGGTCGCGGTTGGCCTGGGCCGCGCCCTTCTTCACGACCCCGAGCGCGCGCACGAACCGGCGGCCGAACGTGATCCCGCTGATCGGGAAGTTCTCGACGGCCCGCTGGGTCTGTGCGCCCCAGTAGGCGTCTGCCGGCACCTGCATCTCCCCGAGGCTGTCGCGTTCGGTCCGAAAACTGTCGTCTCCCATATCGGCCGAGGGTTCGGCCGCCGGCGCGTAAAAGCTACTGATCCGGCGTGCTCCTGATAGTGATTGTTGTGACTCTTTACCGCCGGGTATTTGCCAGATGCCAGTTTCGGGCCGTGAAACCGCCGCTACTGCGATGTGGTGCCGAAAATACTCACAACAATCACTATGAGTGGGACTGGCCCCGACAGTCACGGGCCGACGTTGTCGTGTGCCTATGCCGCCTGTGCTCGCGGGAGGAATCTGTGCTCGAACGGATTCTGTTTCGGTCGACACCCGGAAGGTATATTTACCCAAGCCGCACCAATAAGTGACAACATGTCTGAAGGTAAGGATCGTTCGGAGGGCGGGTCATCGGACGCGAATCGGCCGGCGTTTGAGCCGACCAGAGAGCCGGACGACGAGTTCTTTGCAGTAGTCGGGATCAGGTATCTCCGGGAGTTGGTAGACGTGTTCCGGCCGACGAACGAGAACGCGGTGTTTCTCGTACGGGAGGGCGTGGGAGTGAAAGCCCGGTCCCGGACCGAGGCCTGTTACTGGTTCGAAGTGGAGATCCCGGCGGACGTCTTCGACGTGTTCCAGCCGGCGGACACCGACGTTACAGTCGACACACAGACGCTCACGCAGGTGGTGGACGGGCTAGACGTTCCCCGGGTTGCGCTACACGGGAAACCTGACGGATCGGTGTACCTCTTCGACGGCTACGAGAGGTACGATTTCCAGGGCACAGAGCACCCACTGGACGACCCAGATGAGGAACGCGACTCCGACGTTGACGGTGATCTTCGGAACAGATTGAAGCTTGAAATGGCAGTTCCCGTCGGTCTCTCGGTGACCGTCGAGGCTGCCGATCTGCAAGCGCTCGTCGGGGCGGACCACGCTCACGAGTACGCCGGATTAATCGTCGACGGCGGGGAGGAAACGGTCGAGGCGTTCTTCTTCGACGACGGTGACGACTCACGGACGATCAGCCTCGAACTCGGTCCCGACAGGGTCGTCTTGTCCCCGACCACTATCGCGGACACTCTCGACGAAGACGACATCGTCAGTCAGGTGACCGAGCGGCAAATCAAAACGGCAGAAGACATCTGCCCCGAATTTGATGACGACGACGCCATCGCTGTCCCGATCTGTCGGGAGAGCATCGACCAGGCAGTCACGCCGATGGCAGGAGACGTGGAGATTGCTGTCCCGCTTTTCGTGGGGCTCATGTCGACGTCACTCCGGTACGAGCGGGCGGGTGGGGAACTGCCGGTGTACGTGTGTCTCTCCCGAGCACCGAGTCTGGAACTCGACGAGACGTGGGACAACGTCGTGCCCGGGAGTATTGAATACGCGTGAACGATCCGGGGCCGCTGCGCCCGACTGTCTAGCGCCCCGGCGGGCCCTGGCCGGGGCCGCCGATCCCGCCGCCGCGGCGCGTGCCGTGCGCGCCGCCATCGCGTCGGCCAGCTCCTCGATCAGCTGGACGGTCGGCTCGTGGACCGGGCTGTCCTCCTTCTTGACGACCGGGGCCTCCGACCCGTCCGCGCCGTAGTCCTCGTGGATCGGCAGCTTGCCCAGCAGGGAGACGTCGTAGTCCTCGACGATCTTCGCCGCCCCTTCCGAGCCGAACGGGTCGTGGTTGTCGCCGCAGTTCGGGCAGTGAAACGTACTCATGTTCTCGACCAGGCCCAGAAGCGGCGTATCGTGTTTCTCGAAAAGCCGCAGCCCCTTCCGGGCGTCGTCGACCGCCATCTGCTGGGGCGTCGTGACGATGGCGGCGCCCGTCACCGGGAGCGACTGCAGCAGATCGAGGGAGGCGTCGCCGGTGCCCGGCGGGAGGTCCACGACGAGGTAGTCGAGGCTCCCCCACTCGACGTTCTCCAGGAAGTGGGTCATCACGTTGTTGACCATCGGGCCGCGGAGGATCGCTGGGTCGTCCTTGTTCTTGACGAGAAAGCCCATGCTCATGAGCTTCACGCCGTCGGAGACGCCGGGGATGAGCCGCTCCTCGTCGGGCGTCACCGAGGGCTCCTCCTCGACCGGCAGCACGCGCGGGACGTTCGGCCCGTGAATGTCGGCGTCCAGGAGACCGACGCGGGCGCCGAGCGAGTCGAGTCCAGCCGCCAGGTTTGCCGCGACCGTCGTCTTGCCGACGCCGCCTTTCCCGGAGGCGACCGCGACGACGTTGCGGATGTTCGGGAAGATTTCGTCGTCGTACCAGTCCTGATGCGAGACATCCGCCGAGAGCTGCGGATCGAGCCCGGCGTCGCTCACGACCTCGCGGATCTGCGAGCCGAGTTCCATCTCCGTCGGGGCGTAGGGGGTGTTGAACGCCACCGAGATGTGCGCGACGTCGCCGTCGATGGTGACGTCATTGATGAGGTCCAGCGAGACGATGTCGTCACCGATCAGTGGCTCCTCGATCTCGCCGAGGCGCCCTTCGAGTTCGTCTTCCGTAATGGACATACCTGAAGTTAGGAGTGCAGACGTGTGACCCTTTCGGGTTCGCGCCGACGACGGGAACGCAGGAGAATCGAGGGTGCCGGTCAGCCGAAGAACATGATCCGGATGACCAGCGTGGTCGCGAACAGGCCGCCCCACAGCGCCGTCACGAGCGTCAGGAACAGTGTGACGCCGAGCGCGCTGGTCTTGAGCTGGCGGGGCTTGCCGAGGAACCAGCCCAGGAACGCGACGTACACCGGGAGGCCGATGACGCCGAAGATCAGCCACATGCCCGGCGGGATCACTTCCCAGGGGTCGAGCTTGGTCGCGAGCGGAACGACGCCGAGTGCGGCGTTCAGCAGTGCTGGAATCATGAGGTCACCTCCTCGTCGTGGACAGCCTCGTGCTCATGCTCGTCGTGGTGATCCTCCACCGCGTGCAGTTCCACGACCGGGAACAGCTTGACGATCACCAGGAAGAACAGCGTACACAGCGAGATCGTCCCGGCCAGCGAGGAGAACTCGACGATGCTCGGGAAGTAGTGACCTGGCACCGCCTCGTAGAGGCTGAAGTGCGGGTACAGCAGCCCCTCGAAGACGAACAGCACCTTCTCGGTCAGCGTCGCAAACAGCATCAGGAACGACGCCGTCAGCGACCGGACGAGGCTGAACTGCCGCTGGTCGACGGCCTGGGCGAACACGTACGCCAGGATCACGATGACCGTCCCGATGGCGACGATGTAGTACGGCTGTGTGATCCGGGCGACCATCGCCGTCTTGCCGGCGACCGGTTCGGCGAACACGCCGTTGATCACCTGCTGGAGCTGCAGCCAGAGGAACAGCAGGCCGAACAGGCCCAGCCAGTTCGTCAGCCCCCTGAACATGGCGTCGGTCAGGATGTGGTCCCAGTCGTAGCCCCACCGCAGGGCGTACGAGATGATGATCACGCCCGCGATCGCCGACGTCAGTGCGATCGTCAGGAACTGTGGCCCCTGGACTCCGCCGTCCCAGCCGGGCATCGACGGGATCAGCGAGAACAGCCACGGGATCACACCACCGTGGAGCAACAGCGGCGCCAGCACGATGATCCCCAGCGCCAGCCACCAGACCATCCGCTCGATGATCTCCTCTTCGGTCTCGCTGTAGCCCAGCGTGACCAGGCTGTAGAACGGCCCGAGGTAGTCGGGCAGGCGGTCGCGCAGGTGGTAGACGTCGTACCGGATCGTCAGGCCGAGGTACGTCGCTGTCATCACGAAGTACAACGTGATGACGGTCACGTCCCACGCGAGCGGTGACGTTCTGACCGTCCAGGGGTACGCCGGCACGACGCTCAGCACGAGGCGGTCGGGCCGACCCATGTGGACGAGAATGTACAGGCCGGCCATGCTCAGCGCGCCGAGCGTCAGCAGCTCGGCGACGCGGGCGACCGGCTGGTAGCGTTTCATCCCGAACAGGCGGACCGCCGCCGAGAGGATGATCCCCCCGTGGGCGATGCCGACCCACCAGATGAACGCGCCGATGTACAGCCCCCAGGGGCTGCCGCCGCCGCTGCCCCAGTCCGCGAGGTTGGTGACGATCAGGCCCTCTTCGAGCTGCCAGCCGTACACCGCGGACCACAGCAGCGCGACTGCGGCGGCGATGCCGAACGCGATGTAGTACTTCTTGGAGGTGTTGAGGATCGGCCGGAGGATGTCCTCGGGTTCGCCGGGACTTGTCGCCATCCTCACTCACCCCCTTCTTCGCCCTCTTGTTCGGGCGGTCCGCTCGGCCCGTAGTCGAGGTGCTCCTTGCGCTCGTCGACCACCTCGACGCCCCACTTGTTGCTGCTGCCGCTGTACACCTCGTACGGCGTCGGCGGCTCGCTCTGCTCCGCGTTCGGTCCCGGCTTGTTGCCGAGGTAGACGATGTTCGGCTGCGTGCCGAGGTCCTCCAGCAGCCGGAACGTGGAGATCTCCGACGTCGGGCTCGCGGTCGTCTCGATGTCGAGGTCCTCGTCCTCCTCGCCTTCCCATTTCTCGAGGACGGTCCGCTCGACCTCGGTCCGCCGCTCCAGGTACCGGTTCGCGCGGCTCTCGGGGTCGTCGAGGTCGCCGAAGTGGATCGCGCTCATGCCCGCGGCGTCGCAGGCGTCCATGCAGGCGACAGTACCCTTGGGGTTGTCGGTGTGGCCGTCCTGTCGCGAGGGGCACATCGTACACTTGCCCATCGTCCCCTGGGGCGGGCGGCTGTCCGTCCAGCGGCCGCGGTGGTCGTAGACGTGGTCGTTGGCGTCCGAGAGCGCCTGGTACCGTTCGGAGTCCCGATCATCGTAGTCGCCACCCTCGAGTTGCCGGACCTCTTCGGGCCGCATGTCGAGGTGTTCGAGCCGGCTCATCTCCACGTCGGGTTCGCCCCACTGGAAGTAGTTGACGCCGTAGGGGCAGGCGACCTGGCAGTACCGGCAGCCGATACAGGTCTCGTAGTCGGTCAGTACGAGGCCGTCCTTCGCCCGAGTGTGCCGTGCCCGGACGGGACAGACCTTCGCACACGGGGCGTTCGAACAGTGCTGACAGGGCCGCACCAGGAAGTTCTCCTGTTCGCTGTCGTGGTTCTCGTAGGTGAAGACGTACATCCAGTTGGCCCCTGTCGAGGTGCCGTTCTCGTCGATACAGCCGGCGACGCACGAGAGACAGCCGTCACAGCGCTGGAGGTCGATAACCATCCCCCAGCGGTGCTCGCGCTCGTCTTTCGGGGCTGGCCGGATGCTGCTGACGTTGTCCGGGGCGCCGTCCGCTGGCTGGAAGTCGTACGTCGCATAGGCGCCGTACCCCAAAAAGGCCGCGCCGGCGCCCATCTTTTTCATCATCTCCCGACGCGAGGTTTCGTCGCCCTGGAGGTCCGCCTCCGCGAGCGATTCGGCCACCGACTCGTCCTCGATGTCGTCCCACTCGGCGGGGTCGACGTCGTCGAACAGCGGTCGGTCGTCGGCCTCGAACTCCTCCTCGACGTCGTCGTGATACTCCGCGTAGAACTCCTCCTCGGAGATTTCGCCGGCGACCAGCCGCTGGGCGTCCCGGGCCATCTGCATGCCGAGGTCAGCGTCGTACTCCGTGTCCTCGAGCTCCTCGCGCATCCGGTCTTCCCATTCCTCCCCGAGCGGGTGGAACGAATCCTCCGTTTCGTATGGGTGTCGTGGTTCGTCGTCTTGTGTGTCCTCTGTACTCATTGGATTACCCTCCTGCGTGTTCGCGCGCGACCGGTCTGACACCGGCCGGTGCACTGCCGATCGTGTGACGATCACCGCTGACACCGGCCGGTGCACTGCCGATCGATCGTGTGACGATCACCGCACTGCATTGGCCGATCGGTGTCTGCGGGAGACCGTCCCAACGGTAGGTGTCCGCGCCGCCACTGCCGGCCGGGCCGGGAACTGTGCTGTCCCCGTCCGCCCGCCTCCCAGTCGCCGTGCCGATGCGGCTGGCGGCCGGCCCGGACGCCTCTGAGATACGCCCGCGCCGTCTCCGAGGGGTGCTATCGCGGTCGTCACTGTCACCAGCGACGGCCCGCCGCAGCCACGCGCCGCTGACCTGCGACAGCACCCGTCTACCGCCGTCGTTACGGTTCATTGTTGGCTACGAGTGGCGCTTACGACTACGTGTGATTGAAAGCTTCGGTTCTTGCGTTCCCGTCGCGGAATATTCATGGCAGATCAGGAGGGTCCAGATCGAGATGTCGAGCGGCCCCATCGGCGACGGGCCGGCCAGTGCTGCGGCGCGGCGTTTCGCAACCCGTAAGCCCCGCGACCGCCTGCGTTCGGCCGTGCTCGGCGACCGGATCGACGACGGCTACCTGCCCGTGCTCGCCCTCGGCGTCGTCATCGTGGCGATCAGCACCGGCGCCATCCTCGTCAGGCTGAGCGACGCCCCATCGGCGGTGGCGGCGTTCTACCGGGTCCTGTTCACGACGCTGCCGCTGCTGCCGGTCGCCGTCTGGAAGTACCGCGACCAGTTTCGCGCCCTGGGCCGGCGGGACCTGGGCTTTGGGGCACTGTCGGGGCTGGCGCTCGCGCTGCACTTCGCCTCCTGGTTCGAGAGCCTGGCGTGGACCAGCGTCGCCGCGAGCGTGACCCTGGTCCAGTCACAGCCGCTGTTCGTCGCGGCCGGCGCCTGGCTCCTGCTGCGCGAGCGCGTCACCAGCAGGATGGTGCTCGGGATTCTCGTCGCTGTCGCGGGCATGGCGACGATGTCGCTCGGCGACCTGCTCGGCGGCACCCTGATCGGGCCGGCGCCGCTTTTGGGCAACGGCCTGGCGCTGTTCGGCGCGGTGATGGCCGCGGGGTACGTCCTCGCGGGCCGGTCGCTGCGCCAGCGGATGGCGCTGATCCCCTACGTTGTCATCGTCTACAGCGTCTGCACTGTCGGCCTGCTCGTCATCGCCGTGCTCCAGGGCGGGCCGCTGACTGGCTATCCGCCGCGGGAGTGGCTCATCTTCCTCGGCCTCGCGGTCGGGCCCGGCCTGCTCGGCCACACGGTCATCAACTGGGTGCTCGCCCACCTCGAATCCAGCGTCGTCTCCGTCTCGCTGCTGGGTGAACCCGTCGGCGCGACGATTCTCGCCCTCGTGTTGCTGGGCGAGGCACCGACGGCCTACACCATCGTCGGCGGCGTCGTCGTCCTCGTCGGCATTGCACTCACCGCCTCCGACAGCAGCCACGCCGGCGGTGAGGGCGTTCCGGAGGAAGCGGCCGAGCCGGAACCCCCCTGATGGCTGGGGCAGCAGCCGAACCGGAGCCGCCCCGGTGGCTGGGGTAGCAGTCGAACCGGAGCCGTCCCGGTGGCTGCGGGAACGGCCGGGCCGGAGCCGTCTCTGGCGGTCGCCGCAGGGCCCCTCCCGGGGCCGTCCGGCAACACTCTTGGTCGTGGGGGGAGATAGCCCCGGTATGATCGACGAGACAGCGGCGGAGATCGCCGACATGCAGACCCACAGCGCGTCGGTGATCGCGGTCAAGGCCGCCAGCGCGCTCCGGGAGCTGACCGACCGGGAGTTCCCCGCAGTCAGCGAATACCTCCAGGCGCTGGAGCGCAACAGCAACGCGCTCCGGCGAGCAGACCCCTCCCACGCCTCGCTGCACAACACCCAGCGCGAGATCGTCGAGACCGTCACCGAGGCCGACCCCGACAGCGTTGCCGAGGCACAGGAACTGACCCGCGACGCCATCGAGCGCGTCATCGAGCGGGTCGAGTCGGGCAAGCGCCGCGCCGCCGAGAACGCCGCGTCGATGCTGGCCGAGGCGGACGTGCTGCTCACCCACGACTACTCGACGACGGTGCTGTCGGCGATCACCCGCGCCATCGAAGACGGCGCGGCGTTCACCGTCTACGTGACCGAGGCCCGCCCGCGCTTCCTGGGGCGGAAGATGGCCCGCCGCCTCGCGGAGTTCGAGGCCGTCGAGACGCACCTGATCGTCGACGGCGCCTGCGGTCACTACCTACCCGAGTGCGACCGCGTCGTCGTCGGCATCGACTGCGTCGTCGAGGACACGCTGCACAACCGCGTCGGCACCTACCCGCTCGCGGCGGCCGCCGCCGACGTCGGCGTCCCGATGACGGCCATCGGGTCGGCCGCGAAACTGGCCGACGGCGGCTTCGCGTTCGAGAACGACTACCGCACCGCCAGCGAGGTGATGCTCGAACCCGCAGAGGGGTTCATCGTGGAGAACCCAGCGTACGACGCGACGCCCACGCACCTGCTCGACAGCATCGTCACTGACCAGGGCGTCGTCGATCCGGCGGAGTAAGTCGTCACTGACTAGGGCGTCGTCGATCCGGCGGAGTGAGCGGCGTTCCCGGCCGGGGAATCTGCCTGCCGCCGAGTTGCTGGGTCGTATAAACAGTAGCGGGATTTTTATTTCGCCCCCGTCTTCCCCCGTCTGTGAGTACGCTGGTCGTCTGTCTCTATCGGGGACAGCCCCTCGACGCCGACCCGCCCATCGTCGGGGAGGCGGCGATCGAGGCGCTGGTGACGAGCGTCGGCGTCGAGGACCCGGAAGACAGCCGCGTGAACTGTCTGCTGGAGGGGCTGCGGGTCGCCCGCGACCTCGACGACGAGACGGTCGTGTCGGTGCTGACCGGCGCCGGCGAGTCGGTGAGCAGCGACCGCGAGATCGCGGCACAGGTCGACCAGCTCGTCGCGGACCACGATCCGGACTCCGCGGTCGTCGTCGTCGACAGTGCTGAGGACGAGCGGCTCGTGCCGATCATCGAGAGCCGGATCCCGGTCGACGCCGTCGACCGCGTGGTGGTCCGGCAGGCCCGCGACATCGAGTCGACGTACTACCTGCTCAAGCAGTTCCTCGCCGACGAGGAGCTCCGGAAGACGGTGCTGGTGCCGATCGGCCTCGCCTTGCTGGCGTTCCCGGCGCTGCTGGCAGTGTTCGACAGCATCACGGTCTCGGTCGGCGCCATCGCCGCAGTGGTCGGCGTCTTCCTGCTGTACAAGGGATGGAGCATCGACGTCGTTCTCGCCGGCCTCTCGGGGGACGTCCGGGAAGCGCTGTACTCCGGGCAGGTGTCGCTGGTCACGTACGTCGTCGGAGCGGGCCTGGCGCTGGTTGGCGGGTTCGTCGGCCTGCTCGGCGCTTCCGCGATGAGCAACGAGGCCGAACTGATGATCGCCACGCAGTTCGTCCACGACGCCATCCCATGGCTGACCGGCGCGGCGCTGATCGCCAGCGCCGGCCGCCTGCTCGACGAGTTCATCCGCGACGACGAGATCGGGACCGCGTACATCAACCTTCCCTTTATCGCCGTCGCGGTGGGGCTAGCCGTCCGCGGCTTCGCCGCCTACTTCCTGCAGCGCTCCGGCGCCACCGGGCCGCTGGAGGTCCCGCAGATGGACCTCGGCCCGCTCGAAATCGAGGCGTTCGTCGTCGTCCCCGGGACGCTCCTCGCCGTCTACATTCTCGCGGTCATCATCGTCAGCCTGATCGGCGTCCGCGTCGCGGCCTACGTCAGCAGTGCCGACTACGACGTGAGCTACGACGAACCGAGTTCCTGATCGCGTCTCCGAGCCCGACCGATCACACCGGAAAATCGGCGTCGGGTTCGACCTCGCGGTCGGGTTCGGGCGGCATCTCCCAGTCGGTCGCCAGGTCGAGAAACTGGACGAGGATGCGGGCGGTCGCGCCCCAGACGACGTAGCCGCCCACGCGGAAGTAGTGCAGGCGGATGTCGCCGTAGTAGGGATGGTCGCGGCGCTCGCTGTCGTAGTTGTCGAGATCGGTGAGGGCGGCGACCGACAGCGGCGCGACCTCCGCGACTTCGTCGTCGCCGGGCTCGTACGCCCGATCGGGGATCGTCGCGACGAACGGCCGGACGGAGAACTCCGTGACGGTCCGGATGTCGTCGAGGCGGCCGACGAAGCCGATCTCGTCGGCCTGTAGCCCGATCTCCTCGCGGGCCTCGCGCTTCGCCGTCGCTTCGAGGTCGACGTCCTCCCGCTCCCGGCGCCCGCCGGGAAAGCTCATCTGTCCCGGGTGGTTCGAGAGGTGTTCGGCGCGCTTGGTGAACAGCAGCCGCGGCTCGTCGTCCGGCTCGATCACCGGCACGATGACAGCAGATTCCTGGAGTTCGTCGGTTACCGTCTCGGCCTCGTGCCCGCGCACCGCCGCCAGGTCCATGCCCTACTGTTGGCGCGAACTCTCTTAACTTCTTGCCGGTACTCGGCTAGTAGCTGTCAAACGTGGCTTTCATGCTGTCTGTAACTGACTCATAGTGATTGTTGTGACTCTGTACCGCCGGGTATTCGTCAGATT
>PXSF01000138.1 GCA_003022845.1 Halobacteriales archaeon SW_10_66_29
AGCGAAGTGAGCGCAGTCGAGCGACCTGGGGCGTTCTCTGTCTCGAACCTGCTGTTTCATCTCTCCCAGATTCCTCAATAGCTTCTGTGAATTACTATGGCGGCGGTTGACACAACGCCTTTGGGAGACGGATGCAAACACCGTCGACATGGGTTCGACAGTGCGCGTGTTGTACGTCGACGGCTCGACACGTGCGCCCGAGACTGTCACTGCGCTCGAACGCGAGACCGACCGACTCGCAGTCGAGCAGGTCGGGGACGCGGACGAGGCGCTGGCTATTCTCGCCGAATTCGACTGCCTCGTTGCGGCCCACGATCCACCCGAGCAGGACGGGATGACGCTGTTGGGCCGCGTCCGCGAAACGCGCCCAGACCTCCCCGTCGTGCTGTTCGCCACGGACGGCGACGAGACCCTCGAAAGCGACGTGATCGCCGCCGGACCGTCAGAGTTCGTCCGGCGGGGCGGCGAGGAAAGTTACGTCATACTGGCGAGCCGCATCGAACGGCTGGTCGCGCAGCGAGCGACCGGCGACGGCGGGGAAACCGGAGATCGGGAAGCCGACGAGGAGTACCGGCGGCGGCTGCTGGCGATCATCGCCGATCCCGACACGACGCCGGACGAGAAGACAGGGCGGCTGCTGGAGCTGGGCTGTGAGCGGTTCGGCACCGAGAACGGCCACCTGGTGAAGATCGACCGGGACAGCGGCCGCCACGAGGTCGTCAGCGTGTTCGGATCGGAGATCATCACGGAGGGGGTTTCGGACCTCTCGACGACGTACTGCCGGCGGACGATCGATTCGCCCGAAGTCCTCAACGTCTACAACGCCCCCGCGGAGGGATGGAAGGACGATCCGGCCTATCAGAAGTACGGGCTCTGCTGTTACATCGGCCAGAAAGTGCTGGTCGAGGACGAGCTGTACGGCACAGTGTGTTTCGCCAGCGAACGACCCCGCCAGGAGGAGTTCAGCCGGGCGGAGCGCGAGTTCATGGACCTGTTCGGGCGACTGTTCGGCCAGCTACTCGAACGTCGCCGGCGGCGAGCCCAGGCTGAAACCGTCTTCGAGCACACCCAGGACGCGCTGTTTCTCGTCGACGTCACCCGCGACGGTGCGTTCCGCATCCGGCAGGTGAACGAGGTGTACGAGGAAATCACGGGCCGTTCGACGGCCGACATCCGTGGCAAGACGCCGACCGAAATCGTCGGCGAACGGCAGGGCGCCAGACTGGAGGAGCGCTGCCGGCACTGCGTCGAGACGCGGGAGGCCATCGACTACGAGGACCAGGTCCGGATCGATGCGGAGACCCGTCACTGGCACACGACGCTCGCGCCGGTCGTCGAGGACGACGAGGTGGTGCAGCTGGTCGGGGTGACGCGCGATGTCACCGAACAGCGCGAACGCGAACGGACGCTCGCCGCGCGCAACCGCGCGATGGAGAAGGCGCCGGTCGGGATCACCATCAGCGACCCCGACCAGGAGGACAACCCCCTCGTGTACGTCAACGAGGAGTACGAGGACATGACAGGCTACGACGAGGCGGAGGTGGACGGTCGCAACTGCCGGTTCCTCCAGGGGGAGGGGACGGACCCGGAGCCGGTGCGACAGATGCGGGAGGCGGTCGACGCGCGCGAGCCAGTGTCTGTCGAACTCCGCAACTACCGCAAGGACGGCACGGAGTTCTGGAATCGGGTCGATATCGCTCCCGTGTTCGACGAGGACGGCGACCTGCTGCAGTTCGTCGGCTACCAGCAGGACGTCACGGAGCGCGTCGAGTACGCGCGCCAGCTCGAGGCGCAGAACGAACGCCTCGACCAGTTCGTCAGCCTCGTCAGCCACGACCTCCGGAACCCGCTGGACGTCGCCGGGACGCGCCTGAACCTCGCCCAGCAGAAACGCGACAGCGAGCATCTCGACGCCGTCGAGGGGGCGCTCGACCGGATGGAGGCCCTCGTCGAGGACCTGCTGACGCTGGCCAGGGGCGGCAAGCAGGACGTCGAGCCGGAGTCGATACCCCTCGGGGTGCTCGCCGAGCAGTGCTGGGCGCACGTCGAGACCGGCGACATGACCCTCGACGTGGCGTCCGACCGCACCGTCGAGGCGAACCGGGATCGGCTCTCACAGCTGCTCGAGAACCTCTTTCGCAACGCGCTCGAACACGGTGGCGACGTGACGACGGTCACCGTCGGCGCGCTCGATGATGGCTTCTACGTCGAGGACGACGGACAGGGGATCCCCGAGGCGGACCGCGACCGGGTGTTCGAGGACGGCTACTCGACGTCGAGGGACGGCACGGGCTTCGGGCTCTCGATCGTCAGCGAGTTCGCCGCGGCCCGCGGCTGGACGGTGTCGGTCACCGAGGGAGACGCTGGCGGCGCCCGCTTCGAGATCTTGACCGAGTGAACGCCCGGGTGTCTCGACCTCCGGACCGAGTGAATGCCCGAGGGCGTCTCGACCGGCCGCTGGCCCGGTTTCGTCCGGCTGTCCGGCGGGATCACCAATCTGTTGGGTAACACCCATATGATTAATCGTTACATATGTCCAACCGTATCATGGCAACACCTGGTAGCGAACAACTCTGGCTATGGCTCGGCACAGCAGGCATGTTCCTGGGGATGCTGTACTTCATCGCTCGCGGCTGGGGCGAGGAGGACAGGCGTCGCCAGGAGTTTTACATCGTGACCATCTTCATCACCGCCATCGCGTTCGTCAACTACCTCGCGATGGCGCTCGGGTTCGGGTTGACGACGATCCAGGTCGGCGGCGAGGAGGTCCCGATATACTGGGCACGGTACACTGACTGGCTGTTCACGACGCCGCTGTTGCTGATCGACCTCGGGCTGCTCGCGGGTGCGAGTCGCAACCAGCTGGCGGCGCTGGTCGGCCTGGACGTGCTGATGATCGGCACCGGCGCGATCGCGACGCTGACCACCGGCGACGTCCTGCTGGGCGCCACCGGCGACCGGCTGATCTGGTGGGGCGTCTCGACCGGCTTGCTGCTGGTATTGCTGTACTTCCTGTTCGACACGCTGACCGCGCAGGCCAGCACCCTGCCGGTCGACGCACAGAAGACGTTCAAGCGCCTCCGGAACCTGATCCTCGTCGCCTGGCTGGTGTACCCCGCCTGGTGGATCGTCGGCACGGAGGGGCTGGGCGTGATCAGCCTCAACGTCGAGACGGCCGGCTTCATGGTGCTTGACATCACCGCGAAGGTCGGGTTCGGGCTGATCCTGCTGTCGAGCCGCAAGGCCCTCGACGCCGCCGCCGACCGCATGGAGAGCCCGGGGGGTGCACAGCCCGCCGACGCCTGAGCGTCCCCGATGGAACGATCTCGTTCTGTAGTCCCATCCGAACGGTGTTGGGCCCCTCCGCGAGAGCGGGGCCCGCCTCAACGATCGAAGAACACGTCGAGGAGCTTCCGCTCTGCGGCCCGGAGGTGCTGGTGGTACGTCGACCGGTCGATCTCCATCGACGCCGCCAGCTCCGTTCCCGTCGTCGCCCGGTTCCGGTCGAAGTAGCCGCTCAGGTACGCCTTCTGGAGCGCGGTCAGCTGGCGCTCGGTGAGCCGCTCCTCGATATCCGCCACGAACCCCCGTTTCGTGTCCGTCGGCTGCTCGCGCTCCCGGCGCCCGGCCAGTTCGATCTCCGGGTACCGCTCGCGGAGCAGTTCGACGATCTCCCGGGCGTCGGTCCGGTTCGGGAACTCGACTGACAGCTCCGCGACCCCCTTCTCGACCGCCATCGAGTCGATGTGGGCGCCCCGCTTTGCCAGCGTCGCGACCATCGAGGCGCCGGTCACCCGGAACTCGAACAGCGTCGCGTCGTCGTACTCCTGCAGCGGGATCGCCTCGTCGACCGCCGGGAGCGACGCCGCGACTTCGAGCACCGGACCCGGCTCGCGGTCGGTCGTGAAAAACAGCAGGACGGAGCCGTCCTCCTTGTAGACCGAGCCGCCGTACTCGAGCGCACAGTCGGCGTCGTCCGAGAGGGCAACGGGGAACAGCCCGTCGTCGGTAATCCGGAGATCCAGCTCGGTCACGTTGTCGCTGGCCAGCAGCCGCCCGCGCTCGAGCGCGTTGATCGTCGTCCCGGTCGCCCGGCCCAGCGCCGCCAGCACGACCGTTTCGTGCTCCGGGAGCGTCACCGCCTCGGTGGTGTAGACTGTCAGGACGCCGTAGACGGTGTCGTCGTATGCCAGCGGGACGCCGGCCACGCCGGCCAGCTGATCGGCGTCGAGCCACGATTCGCCCGCGAGCAGCTGCGCCAGCTCCTCGTCGGCCGTGACGGTCCGGAGCTCGCCCGACCGGTAGGCGTCGACCGTCGGATCGGCGGCGGAGCCGTTCAGCTCCCGGTCGAGGACGCCGGCTGGCGGGTCCCACTCCCCGGCACTGGCCGACGCTGTCAGCGTCTCCCGCGCCAGGTCCGGGGTGACGATCCACGCGAACGCGCAGTTCTCGACGGCGGCGACCCGGTCGCAGACGGCGCTCTCGACCTCGGCACGGGAGCTCGCCTGGACGAGCCGTCGGGTCACGTCCTGGACCAGCCCCTCGATGCGGACCAGCAGGTGTTCCAGCTTCTCCCGCTCCTGCTTTGCGGCCATCTCCGCTTCCTTCCGGTCGGTCACGTCGGTCTGGAAGCCGACGTAGTGTGTCACCTCGCCGTCCTCGTCGTGGACCGGCGCGACATCAACCCGGTTCCAGAACTCCGTGCCGTCTTTGCGGTAGTTCCGCAGCTCCACCGAGACGGGCTCGCCGGCGTCGATCGCCTCCCGCATCCGCGCTACCGGCTCCTCCCGGGTGTCCGCCCCCTGCAGGAACCGGCAGTTGCGCCGGACGACCGCCTCCTTGTCGTAGCCGGTCAGCCGCTCGAAGGCGTCGTTGATGTAGATCATCTGGTTGTCCGGCCGGTCGGGGTCCGAGATGGTGATCCCCACCGGCGCCTCGTCGATGGCCCGCTCCTTCAGCGCGAGTTCGTCCTCGATGTCGAGCTCCTCGATCGGCATCCGAACGCCGCCGTCGCAGACGATCCGGCGGTCCGCTCCCGGTCTGCCGGTGTCGTCGCCGCTCCTCCTGCCATCAGCGCCTGAACGCGGGGTTCCGGTGCCCGCTCTTCGTCCCGTGTCTGTCTGTCGGGGTGACTCCTCCTCGAAAACGGCGGTCACTGCATCCCACGAGAACCGCTCGTGTAACATGTGTCATTGTAGCACACGACACGGATAAGCTTCACGCTGCGTGGAGCCAGCAGTCGCCTGCGGTGCCGCCCGCCGGTCGCTCGGCAACGGCTGGGCTGGCC
Source organism: Halobacteriales archaeon SW_10_66_29 (assembly GCA_003022845.1). Lineage (GTDB taxonomy): Archaea > Halobacteriota > Halobacteria > Halobacteriales > Haloarculaceae > Halovenus. The sequence goes on from PXSF01000138.1 coordinate 5,288, forward strand.
GGAGCCTACGGCAGGACCTGCCGAAAGACCGTTTCAAGCGGTCGTTCGCCGGCAATCTTTCCGACCAGGTGGTCGGCCGCGAGCACGCCCTGGAGCGCGAACGACGCCTTCTTCGACTGGAGCGCGACCAGCGCGGTTCCCAGCAACAGCAGCGCGCGCTCGTCGTTACCACGGTTGGCTTCGTACAGCGTCTGTCCCAGCAACGAGAGGACGTTGATCGTACCGAAGCGGTCGGTGTCGAGGACTGCGTCCAGCGGCTGGCTCTGCTGGTGGATGGACAAGAGTGAGGGCACAAATCAATTAACGGCCTGTATCCCGATAGGGTCACTGTCTAAATGATTAGGTGGAGGGCTGCTTTCGGTGTGCGTGCACAGAGTCACGGCCGGGAATGGCAGTCGATCACTCGAACGATGCCCCACAGCTGCGGCTCTGGGACGAACGTTTACCCGTGATACCGGATACAGACCCCGGTAGATGGTCGAGACCCGAGAAACAACTCCGATCCCGACGACAATCCTACGAGACACGCGCGAACAACGTCCGTGGACCTTCGACGACTGTCCGGTCGAGACGCGGGACGTAACGCTTTCGACTGGTGACTACGCTGTGTTGACACACTGTTCTCACGACCCGGAAACGGACACGTATCACCCACAGTTTGCCGTCGAACGCAAGTCCGGGCACGACTTCCTCACCGCACTCACGTGGGAACGAGACCGTTTCACGTCCGAACTACGGCGGGCTGCCGAGTGGTCACGGCCCCTTGCGGTCGTCGTCGAGACGTCCTGGGAAACCCTGCTCCGCAATCGTGGCTGCATGACGTGGCGCGACGTCCATCCAAACCAGATCGTGGGCACCGTCTCGGCGTGGACTCGCCACTACAACGCTGCGTTCCATTTCGCCGAGTCCCGGCGACGAGCTAAACTGTGTGCGTTTCTTCTCCTCGTCCGTCACAGTCTGTTACAACGTCGGGAGCAACTCTGATGGTCGTGTTCGACGGGCCGGAAGTATACAGCCAGACGTGACTCCGTACAGTGCCAGGACAGTTCATCGGCTGTGTCATGGCCCGAACAACGGGAGTTGGGACGGCACGGCGTGAGTGAATCACGTCTGGCTGTATATCGAGGTTCGTCTCGAACTCATTCTTCGCAGGGTACGCCATCCCCATCGAATTCGACCCAGAGTTGACACCAGTCGCAGGGATGGATCGTCCCGGAAACAATCGTGCAGGCCCCGTATCCATCCCCTGTTTCGTCAGGGACGTACTGGCTGCAGTTCCCGCATTTCTCCTCGTCCTTCGGGGTGTGCTGGAAACCGATGCCATCCTTGCTTTCGGGAGGCGTTCCCCGTTCAATTCCATTGAGAGAGTTTCCGTTGGCCTCCGCTTCAGGCACCTGATCGGTCGGATGAGGACTCTCGTGGCTGGATGCGGCGTCGCTGGGCGAGGGAGTCGCTGGCGTCGGAGTCGGAGTCTCAGTTGGGGTCGCAGTGTCCGTCGGCGTCGCAGTCTCCGTCGGTGTGGTGTCACCTTCGTTGCCGTCTCCATTGCCGGTACAGCCACTCAGGGCAAGGAACGACGCTATCGCTCCGAGGCGAACGAGTCGACGGCGGCTCCAGTCGTCACCGATATCTGTTTCAGTCACGAGTTACGACGACTCCACGGTAACAGAAACGCCGTGGGGCATGTACGCAGTGTTTGCGTATCCCTTCGTGTTCCACGGATACTGGTCGTCAGTGATGCTGGCCTCCTCCGAGGCGTCGTCGTCGGGGGCGGATACGGTTGCCGGTTGCTGGAAGTCCCGGTTGTCGGTCGCCCGGGACACCAGGTCGTACTCACCCGCACTGTCTGGGGTCCACATATACCGGAACAGACGCCAGGAGTAGTCGCCCCTCGAGGGGCCGAAGAACTCGGCTTCGCCCCAACTCTCGCCGCCGTCCGCCGACACTTCCACCGTGTCGACAGCGTCATCGCCCGCCCAGGCCACGCCGACGACCTCTACCTGCCCGGCGGGATTCGTTTCGACAGTCTCTCCCTCCCCGGGATGACCGATGAGTGATTTCACAAGCTGGTCATACATGTACGGGTGCGTAACTTCGTCCGACTCCATCTGCTCGCGCGTATCGAAGGTTTCGATCTGGCGGTTGTGGTTGGCCGAGGTCCCTTGCGGGAAGATTCGGTAGGAATACTGCTGCCAGTGAGTGTACGTCCGCTGCCCGTCTTCGGGTGCGCCGGGTTCCTCCCACTCGTTACCGAACAACATCATGTCCATCACATGCATTCGCTTGACCCATTTCACGTTGTTGTTCCCATACCAGCCAGGGACCAGTAGTCGGACGGGATATCCGTGCTGGGGCGTCATCGGCTCGCCGTTCATCCTGTACGCGAGCAACACGTCGTCCATCACTTTTTCCATCGGTATTGACCGGGCGAAGACATCCTTGCCCTCCGGGTTGTCGCCCCCCATGACGGAGAGCCACATCCCGTCACCTGTCTCCGCGCCGTACGCCTCCAGAATCTCCGAGAGTGGCGACCCCGTCCACGCGGCGTTGCCGACTGCGCCGAACGACCACTGGTTCCCTCCCACCTGCGGATCGAAGTAGGACCGACCGTTCCCGGAGCACTGCATTGTGTGAGTGATTGTCCGAGTAGAATAATCGTTTTTGATTTCGTCCATCGACAGTTCCACTTCCTCGCCAACGGCTCCAGTGAGCGACACGCTCCACTCGTCGATGTCGATCGATGGGGAAGGGTAGTGATTCCTGATGTAGTGGGCCTCGCGGTCAGTTCTGGATTTCGTGTACGTTACTCTATTGGCGGCCTGGGCGTTCTCCGGGTCTGGAGAAAGGATACTGAGCTGGGGATACTGCTCCTGCAAGCTCGGCTCCGTTTCGGTGGGCGTCTCCTCCTGTACTGGTGTCTCTGTTTCTTCGGGCGTCGGTGTCTCAGTCGGTGTCTCAGCCGGTGTCTCAGTCGGTGTTGCCGTTGGCTGTTCGGCGGTCGGCGTCTCGTCCTGCCCGCCCGAACAGCCCGCGAGTAGCGTCGTGCCCGCGGAGGCACCCGTACACAGCAGAAACTTTCGACGCTTCATGAGTTGATCCGCAGGGTTTTCATCCGTCATGTCGGCTAAATAAAATCAGAGATAATCATTATAGTTGTGCTATGCGGCAAATGTTGTGTCATGTATACTCATACCAATATACAAATAGCCGACATATCTGGTGGCGTTGTAGCGCACAGGGAAAGTGCTTATGATCACTTGTTGTTTCATGTTCAGTATGGTCACGGACGGTCAGATTGTGACGATTCAGTTCATAGGGAGGATTGCAGAGGGCCCACACGAAGGGGAGGTTTTCGACACGACGGACGCGAAAATAGCCAAGGAAGAAGGCGTCTACGATGAGCGGTACAGCTACGAACCCATCTCGTTTCGAGTTGGCGACGGCGAGGTGCTCCCAGGTATTGAAGACGCTGTCCGAGAGATGAGCATCCAGGACCAACAAACTATCACGCTTACACCTGATGCCGCTTTTGGTGAGCGTCGGTCTGAGAAGGTTTACGAGGTCCCCAAAACCGAGTTTGAGGAGCTGTGGGTCGTCAACACGATTGAACCTGATACGACGTGATGTGTTGACCAGACGCCTGTGCCAGTCGAACGTGGACTGATAGTGATTATTGTGACTGTTTACCGGGTCGACCGCACGCAGTCATGCGGTCGATCCCGTAACGACTCACAATAATCACTATGATAGTGAGTACCGTATCAAGCAACACCGCAGCCCGCATCGGGTCGGGAAAGCAGCCGTGAGAATATAAGTTGCCGCCTGCGAAACGGGAGTGTATGGTAGCGCCGACGCTGCAGGTGGCCGCAGTCGCCGACCAGCAGGTCCTCCTCAGCCGGCCGTTACACTTGGTAGTCACGGGGTGGGATTTTTTTACCCCCCTCCAGCATAAGGGGGTATGGAGCCGGACATCCTGGTGGCCGGGGAGTGTCTCGTGGACTTCATTCCCGACCGGCCGGGACCGCTGGGGGAGGTCGAACAGTTCGACAGGCGAGCGGGCGGTGCGCCGGCCAACGTCGCGGTCCGCCTGGCCGCGCTCGGGCCGGCACCGCTTCTGTGGACGCGGCTGGGTGCCGGCCCGTTCGGGAGCCACCTCGCGGAGACGCTCGACGCGCACGGCATCCCCGAGGAGTTCGTGGTGCGCGACGAGGGCGCCAAGACGACGCTGGCGTTTGTCGCTCACGACGAGGACGCGGACCGCGCGTTCACGTTCTACCGCGACAACACCGCAGACACCCGTTTCACACCCGGACAGGTCCCCGACGGGACGCTGTCGGAGCTGTCGTGGGTCGTGTTCGGTGGCGTCCCCCTCGCAACCGAGCCGGCCCGGTCGGCGATGCTCGACCTGGCGAGCCGGGCGAGCGAGCACGACTGTGAGGTGATCTTCGACCCCAACGCCCGGCCGGAGCTGTGGGACGGCGGTTTCCCGGAAGCGTTCGCCGAGGCCTGTGCGCGCTCGACGGTCGTGAAGGCGACGCCGGAGGACCTCGCGGCCGCAGGGATCAGCGGGACGCCCGAGGAGTTGCTCGACGCGATCCTCGAACTGGGGCCGACGACCGCGGCGCTGACGCTCGGCGATGAGGGTGCAGTCGCGACGGCGACCGACGACGCACCGTGGGGGCCGGCCACGGCCGAGCACGACGGGTTCAGCGTCGACGCGGTCGACGCGACCGGCGCCGGCGACGCGTTCCTCGCGGGGCTGGTCCGCGCGCTCGCTGACGGCCGGGCGCTCGACCGGGCGCTCGCGTTTGCGAACGCGACTGCCGCGGTCGCGACGACCAGCGACGGCGCGATGAGCGCCCCCATCGACCGCGAGCGCGTCGAGGAACTCGTCGAGGGCGGGGGCGAGTAGTTCGACCGGGTGGGGGCTTTCAGCACTCCAGCCCCGGAAGGAGCAGCCCGTGAAACCTCAAGAACACCCCCGACTAGTCACAACCGCCAAATACGCGGGGAGCACACACACAGCTATGACCGAGCGCACGGCGGCGGTGACGCGCGAGACAGCCGAAACCGAGATCAAGCTCATCCTCGACGTCGACGGGGAGGGGGACGCGACAGTCGACACCGGCATCGGCTTCTACGACCACATGCTCGACTCCTTCGCCACCCACGGCCTGTTCGACCTGACCGTCGAGTGTGACGGCGACCTCGACGTCGACGACCACCACACCGTCGAGGACGTCGCCATCGCACTCGGCGAGGCGTTCACCGACGCGCTGGGCGACAAGCGCGGCATCCAGCGTTTCGCTGACCGCCGCGTCCCGCTGGACGAGGCCGTCGCCGCCGTCGTCGTCGACGTCAGCGGCCGCCCGTATTTTGCCTTCGAGGGCGAGTTTTCCCAGGACGCAGTCGGCGGGATGACCAGCCACATGGCCAAGCACTTCCTGCGCTCGCTCGCCACCAACGCGGACCTCACACTCCACGCTGACGTCACTGGCGAGAACGCCCACCACGAGATTGAGGCGTTGTTCAAGTGTCTCGCACGCGCGCTCGACGACGCCACACGGATCGACGAGCGGCGGGGCGACGCGCCGAGCACGAAAGGCGAGCTGTGAGTTCTCGACTCCGCTCGATTTCCTGTAACGGCCCGATCGAAGCCAAACACATAACCCGCCTGCCGGTGTTGTGACCACCATGTTCGACGAGAATACAGCGAACTATCAACTTTACGAGTAATTAAGTTTGGGTGCCCCGTGTTACTTTCCGCTTTCGACGTACCGCTCATGTCTGTTTCTTCGATCATGGTGGTGCGGGTAAACTGTGGACTTCCGTGACCATTAGTCTTGGTGAGTGTCATGTTTCTGTCATTTGTCTGGCGCGGTCTCGATGGCTCTCGTTTGCTTGCAAACTGGACTCCGGTTCATCGGGGTTCGGCTCCTCGAACCCCTCGCGGTAGCAGGGCCAGCAGGGGAGGCCGAGCTCCGCGTCCCAGCATTGGCACTCGTCTGGACGACCACTGTCGTCCTTGTCGATGATCTCACCACCGCCAGTGGCGACGACAGGCTCCTCGTCAGTGCTGTAGGGCTGTCCGTCCGTGTGTTTGCCGAGGAGTGGATCGACCGGGTGGCCGTCGAGGTCGGCCGGGACCGGCTCCTCGCCCGTAGCGAACGCGACGCGACGGAGGTGCTTACACCTCACGCCCCTGTAGCGATAGTCTGGACACGTGCAACGGTCAGCGCGACCATCGACTCGGTACTCGGTACCGCTCTCGGAGGTGACGCTATAGACGCCACCGTCGAGCTGGAAAACGGTCATCTTCTCGGTCAGAGCGCGCTCGGTTCGGCCGTCAAGTTCGATACTTTCGTTAGTGTCGGATTCGTATGCGTTCATGCTGTTTGGTTCCTTCAGACAGCCCCGCTCGGGTGTTGGAGCACCCGGGCATTCTTCCTCAAATCCCTGAGTAGCGGGTCTGTCGAGAATGGTTGTCAGACGATACAGCGGAGCGACTATCTCCGCGGGGCCTGGAGTTCGAACTCGTCCGCCGATCGAACCTTGAAATTCCCCCGGCGTAGCTGCGTGTTGAAGTAGATCCGGGGAATCGACCACGCCTTGCTACCGTCCCACACGTGGACGCTGTAGCTGTCGCTGCACTCGGCCTCGATCTCGAAGACAGCACCCGATGTTTCGTCAACGATTACAGCGCTGGCGCCGGAATCCGCGTTGTTCTGGTTGAGCTGGCTGTACTGCGCGACCGTGTTGCGAAGATCTGTTTCTGACATTGGTCTAACCGATAGTTGTTAGTACGATGACGGATCGACAACTGGGATCTCACGCTCTTTCTTGTGCGTTGAGCCAACGTCGTCTGCGTCTGGGCGCGAACGGTCGTACCCATCCTGCCTGTCGAGCGATCCGTCGACTGCGCCCCTGGTGACGCCGTCGGGCGTCGAGGGGTCGTCAACTGGCGTCGAGGCGCTCCCCTCGTTCGCGCCAACCGAGTCAAAGACCGTATGCTCAACGTGGCCCGCAGCGCAGGTGACGACGACCGCGTCACCGCGAGACCGAGCGTTGGTGATTGCTGCGTCGCAACCGAACCGAGTACACGACGAGTGTGCGTCACTGTTTGTAGCCTGTTCGCCTCGTGCGCGCCGTGCTTCCGTGGTCTCTCCTGCCATCGCAGGGGGTCGCCGGGTCCAGTTGCAGTAATACCAGCGTCCCAGGGAAAACTCGGCGCGCGGTTTGCGCCGAGGACAACCGGCAAGCGCTGCGTTTTACTGCAACTGGATCCGATATACCCCCGAGATGGGAGGAGAAGACCGGAATGAACGCGCGCGGGGCGGACAGGTGAGTGACGCACTCGGCGCTGGCTACCAATGTAATCGGCGCACGCCGGTAGCCGACGCCCTGCTACGCCCGGCGGTGAACTCCCGCGCGGTTGCGGTAGGCACCAGTATCCCGATCGAGGGACGCGAGTGCCGGATGCCTGAAAGCCCGGGAGCGCAGCGAGTGCTCGCAGCGAGCACCCCGGAACAGAGGTCGGAGCGAAGGCGACGACCGTGCTCTCTCCGGCCAGCGAGCAACCGAGCGAGGGTTCCTGTCGGGCGCACACCGGTAGCCGGCGCTCTACTCGCCCCACACCATCATACCACTTTTTTTTTGTCACCGAGCGATCCGCGCCCGCAGGAAGGGGGGTCCCTTCCCCAGAAATCTGTCGTAGTGCACATCAGAACTATGGGGGACATGTCTGACTTATAAGTTCCACCCTGACTACCGATAGTTGCAGGGAGCCCCTCCCTGCTCCGATCTCTGTCAGTTCCAGTCGGAATCGGCAGTTCGTCAGATAGCTCTTTATCTGGTGGTTTGTATTCTATCATAGGGGGGCGAATTACCGTCCCCCCCCGTCGCATGTCTGTCAGTCGAATGACAACCGTTGCAGTTCCAAGGGATGTCCACGAGAAGATAGCAGACCTCCACGAGCTCACGGCCAGGAGCGCAGGGTCTGAGCCATACTGGTACACAGTTGACAGAGCGTTAACTGCTCTGGAGGCGGAGGAAACCGATGAGTGACGACAGCAAGGAGTCTGTCACTGTTACCCTCCATCTTGAGAAGCGAACGCTCGAAGCTCTGAGGAGTATCAGGCAGGAACAGCGGGAACAGCTGGCGTCAGATAGCTGGGGGCGACAGGTGGCCGAACTAAGCGAGGAGCCGGATGACCGGTGCATCGCCCAGCTACTTCATCGGGCGTATTCGCGTAAGCTGAGGCGAGAAACGCAAGATCAGAGAGGGCCCACGGCTCCGATAGGGGCCGACAACCGCTGTACTCCAGACTGATTCCTACGACGGCGACAAATAGAAAACAAAGCCATGCAAGCGATAGCCGGGGCCCAGAAGGACTCGCCCGACGCTGTAGCTCCAGAGCCGTCCGGTGAAACGGTTCGCCGGCTGACCGTCGAGACGGGCAAGTGGCTCGGGGTTGCAGCCGGCGCGTAGGTGGGGCCGACGCTGTCACTGTCCCGGAGCAGGGGGATCTGTTCGGGGATCTGTGGCGGGTTGAATCCGACGCTGGAGCGCCGTCTAACAGTCAAGAGACTCCAGAGTCGATTGAAATATTCCGCGAGTGGCTACAAGACAAGGCGGAGAACGACGCCACAGGACACTCGTACAGTCGTCGGACAGCAAACCGGCGGTATGCACGTGCAAAAGACGTAGACCGGTGGTTTGCCGACGAATACGAGGAGTTTACGACCGTTCTAATCACCTACTGTCAGACCCGACGCGATGGTGAGAGTATCCCCGAACACGCGAGCCAGTTCTACCCACGAAGTGTCACCGGAAAACGGCGTCGGCTACTGAAAGACTTGGGAGTGTACGACGAGTACGCCGGTATCTCCGTTCTCGCCCCGAAACACGGGCCGACTGATGGGGACGAGAGTCGGGAGCCCAGAGTACCATACCCATTCTATCAAAGCCATGGGCATGACTTCCTGTGGCTCCCCGGAACGTGGTGCCGGTCGGACCTCGCCGGGATTGCCGATGTGACCAACGCCGACGTGCACGTGTCGGTCGAAACACACCGCTCGTCGGACGTGACGACACCCGAGTGTGTGGCCGACAGAGGGGCCGATATAGACAGCACACGAGGCGCTACGACGGCTCTTCCGCACGAGTTGGGGAACAACCTTCCACTGCTTCAGACCCGACTAGACGCCCGTGGCTTGCCGAGATACGCAGAGCATTGGTGCGCGGAGTTGCGTCTCGCTGACGACAATTCACTCGACACCAAGGGAGTTCATCGGTTGTTTTGAGCGAATGGGTATGGTACTCCAGCAAAAAAATCAATGCGGATGGTCCTGAACCTCTCTACTCCTCCTCCCGGTTCGTCATCGCGTCCGCGACTCGTTCCATCTGTCTATATTCGTCGGCCCTGTCGTACACCTCTCTGAGCGTGTCAGGAGCGGTCCCGACGATACGCGCTACGCGCTCAGGCCCCATCTGATCCAGTAGTTTCGTCGCTGAGCCGTGGCGCACCTGGTGGGGTGATCGCGTCCTCTCACAGTGCGCACCCCGCTTCGAAGGGTACGGATCACGCCCGTTCTCCGCCCGATACGCCTCGCAGCCGTCGCAGTCGCAGGGCTCCTCTCGATACGTCGTGGGGCAAGTCAGATGGTGACTTCGCTCCCTTATCGTTCTGCCTGGAACCCGGGGACTTTGCTCTGTAGTAAGCAGGCCGACCCGGTCATGCGAGTCAGTCACGTCGAACTCCTTCCGTGAAGATTCAGCACCGCTGGGCGTGCCGGTGAAGATATATTCCCGGATAGCCTCTGCGTGCCGGAGATAGAGCGGGACGAGTCGGTCAGCGTACTCTGGGTTGGTGTTCTTGAGCGGAAGGCCCGCGTCGTATTCACCACCGAGCCCCGGTCTGTCTCGAAGACGGATGTGCGGATGGAACTCACTGCCCGGAAACTCCTCGGGCTCCGAGAGTACCGCGTCATTGAGGTCGATTGCGCGAATCGCACTGACGCGCAGCCCGTACTCGAAGAGCAGCAGCCAGATTACGTGATCACGACTGCATGGCTTTTCTGCAGCGAGCCACCGCGTGATCTGCTCCCCACGCTCTGTTTCGAGTGGATCGTCTCTGATCTCTTCTGATCTACTGACGCTGGGTAGGACCTGTTGCCAGTCGTCGTCAGTAGGAACCGCTGACTCCGGTGCCCAGTCCCGAGCACTGGCATATTTCAGAACCCTGCGAAGGCGTTTCAGGTGCTCCCGTCTGGAGATGGGTTTCTTGTGGTACTCGTCGCTACCCACGATCCAACTGTCATGCTGCGCGAGTGACGATGAATCGAGCTCAGCCAGCGACGTAACGCCGTTCACCTCCATCCACTCAGAGAATTGGCCCCAGGCGGAACCGATTGGTTGGAGGCTGTTGGGTGACTTCCCGTCTTCGATCCAGTGATTCGAGAATCGTTCCCACACCTCAGATGGGGGTCTCGGATCGATCGCAGCACTACCGCCCGAAGCGAGGAGCGACTCTAAGTCGTCTCCGTCTTCTATCTCGATGGTTACTCCTGTACTACTGCCTGACTCCACGGTCCTGTCAGACATGCGACATCACCCGCACCAGAGAGCCGGCAACCGAAACGGGGGCGCTCACAGCACGGCGACGACCACGAGCGTCGGAGTATACCCACGTTTGGGCTGTCTGTAACAAGTAGCTTGCGCGATCGCGCGAACGGCGAAGAACGGTCAGCAGTCGGACAGGTGGATAAAGGTTTAACTTCGGGACCCGGAGGCTTCCGCATGTTCGACGAGATTATGGAGAAGTTCTCCGATTCGCCGAGCCAGCAGCGGGTGATCCGGCTGCTGCTGGAGCGGGGCTTTTCCGTGAACGACGAGGGGCGGGTCGTCTCCGGCGGGATCGAGATCCCCAACACCGGGATCGCGCGGGAGGTCGGCGTCGACCGACGGGTCGTCGACACGACGACCGACGCGATCCTCGACGACGACGATCTCCGGCCGATCTTCCAGAACATCTCCGCGATCCCCAGCCTGATGGATCTCGCGCCGGTGCTTGACCTGACCGTGCTCACCGTGACGGTCAGCGACGCCGACCAGCCGGGGATCGTCTCGACGGTCACATCGGCCATCGCCGACCGCGATATCTCGATCCGCCAGGTGATCAGCGAGGATCCGGAGTTCACCGACACGCCCCAGCTGTACGTCATCACAGACGGCGCGCTCCCCGGCGGCCTGATCACCGAGATCCAGGAGCTGCCGTTCGTCCGCCGCATCGAACTCGCCTAAAATCGGCCGGTTCATTTTTGAGGGGCAGTTCACAACGTAGTGGACATGAGAGCGCCGTCGCGCCGAAACCCGCTGGTTCTTGCCGGGCTCGGAGTGATCGGCGTGACCGCCGTCACGGCCGCGCTCGGGTCCGCGCCGGCGCGCACTGCGGCGATCCAGTCGGTGTTGCCGGTCGCCATCGGTAGCGTGCTGATTGCCCTGGGCTGGCTGCTCGACGACGAACTGTCGCCGGCGACCTACCGGCGGCTGTACAGGTGGATGGGGTTCGGGCTGTTCGTCTTCTTCGTCGTCGGGTTCTGGTTCGGACAGCTCAGCCGCGCCTTCGGAACGTCGTTCGCGCTGGCGATCGTCTCATCGCTCGGGACGGGCCTCGCGCTCGGGGGGATCATCGGCATCTACGCCGTCCGGCTGCGCCGGGCGAACGCACAGCTCCGCGCACAGAACGAGCGCCTCGACGAGTTCGCCAGCATCGTCGGCCACGACCTGCGCAACCCGCTGAACACGCTCTCGATATCGCTGGAACTGGCCGAGAGGACCGGCGACGAGGAGCATTTCGAGCGCGCCACCCGGTCGGTCGACCGCATGGAGGGGCTGATCGACGACCTGCTCGCGCTGGCCCGCCAGGGCGAATTCGCCGGGGAACCGGAGCCGGTGTCGCTGGCCGCCGTGACCGACGACGCACGGGACACTGTCGAGACGGGCGACGCGACGGTCACCGTGACCGAGGACCTCACCGTCCGCGCCGACCGCAGCCGACTCAGACAGCTGCTCGAGAACCTCCTGCGGAACGCCGTCGAACACGGTTCGACGAGCCCTCGGTCACGCACTCCCGAGGACGCCGTGGAACACGGTTCGACGAGCCGACAGCCTCCGGCTGACGACGCCGTCGAGCACGGCTCGACGAGCCCTGGCTCGCAGGCTCCCCAGGACGCCGTCGAGCATGGCTCCCCGAACTCCCGCGGGGAAATCCCCGAGCACCCCATCCAGTATGACGGCACGGTAACAATCACCGTCGGCGCGATCGACGACCGGGGGTTCTACGTCGCGGACGACGGACCCGGCATCCCCGACGACGAACGCGGCCAGATCTTCGAGACCGGCTACTCGACCGCTGGCTCGGGTTCGGGGATCGGTCTCGCGATCGTCAAGCGGATCGTCGACGCCCACGACTGGGAAATTACGGTCACCGACAGCGAGGCGGGCGGCGCGCGCTTCGAGATCACCGCCGTCGAGACCGTCGATGCCGACGGCCCACGGGGAGTGTCACACAGCGCGTCGCCGGGATCGGACGAAAGCGACAAAGCCCGCAACGGGTAACACTCAGTCGTGAGCGAGACGTACCGGAGCGTGAACAGCCGCGGGGAGGCCCGCTTCGAGATCCGCGGTTCCGAGTTCATCGGCCACGTCGCGCCGGCACACACCGTCGAGGAAGGCGAGGCGTTCGTCGACGCGATCCGCGAGGAGTACGCCGACGCGACCCACAACGTCCCTGCCTACCGGATCCGCGCCGAACCGCTCCGGGAGTGGGCCAGCGACGACGGCGAGCCAACCAACAGCGCCGGCAAGCCCGCGCTGAACGTACTCCAGCAGGAGAACGTCGAGAACGTCGTCGCCGTCGTCACCCGCTACTACGGCGGCACCAACCTCGGCGTCGGCGGCCTCGCCCGAGCGTACTCCCGCGGCGTCAAAGAAGCCCTCGACGACGCCGGCATCGCCGAGCGCCGCCCCCACGAGCAGTTCACGATCACGGCCGCATACGACGACTCGGGAACGGTCCGGGGAATCCTGGAGAGCAGTGACGTCGAGTTCGAGGCAAAGTACGAGGCGGACGTCGGGTTTGCGGTCTACGTCCCGGCCGAGGAAGCGTCGGCGCTCCGCGACCGGATCCGTTCTGCGACGAGTGATCGTATTTCCTTCGAAGGTATTTAAACGTACTCCCGTGAGTCCAGTAACCCTCGAAGTGGACGCCGACAACGACTGCGCGCTCGCCTACTACGAGAAACTGGGGTTCGACGTCGCTCGATACCGGATGCGCGTCCCACTCGACGCGGTCCAGCTCGATACTGGCGGGAATCCCGATGAGATGTTCTGACCGCTGAGCGACCAACTGGAGATGATATGCCCCTGCAGTGCGAGCGGAGAGCGAGTTTTTCCCCGTGCAACTGTCTCGATCATTGTACAGTGAGAACCGTCATAAGAAGCGCATGCTACCGCAAAGTCGGGCAGCGATCAGACGCTGCGAGAACCGATCGCGTCGGTCGACTCTCCAGTACTGTTTAGCAGGTCCAAATTTGAGAAAAACCCCGCAGAGGCTGCGTTGAACAGCGCAGGATTGTCCTGGTTGACCAGATGGCCTGCGTGGGCGATCTCTCGCCGGAACCCGTGACTGACGGTGTCAGCGAGTCGCTCACCCTGACGCTTGACCGGTGGTGCTTCGTGATCGCCGTACAGCACCAGCATCGGCGTCTGAACGTGCGAGAGATCCGACGGCACGAACTGGTAGAGTGCCTGGAATATCTTCCGGTACTCGTCCGGTGACACGTCATCGAGCGCGGTCAGTGCCTGTGACTTGACCGCCGGGTCCACGGTCAGCCAGGGTCTCCCGATCGTCGACCGGATCGAGCAAAGCAGCGTCCGGAACGTCGCCGTCGGCCCGATGGTCGACACCATCCCGACGATGGCCGGCAACGGTGAGATCAACGGCTTCACTCCCGGTGGGAGGCTGATCGGCGGCATCGACTGGAGCGGCCCGCCGATCACTGCTCCTCGCGCCCCGTTGGGATGGCTGTCGAGATAGGACTGTACGATCATCCCGCCGATGGAGATGCCACAGAGTATCGGTCGCTCGATGTCGAGGTGGGCCAGCAGCCGTTCCAGGTCGTCGACGAACAGGTCTATCGAGTACCGCCGCGAATCAGTCGGGCCGGTCTGACCGTGACCGCGGAGGTCGAACGTCACCACTCTGTATTCCTCGGCAAACCGGTCAACCTGGGGTCGCCAGGACTCGGCGTTCTGCCAGCCGCCGTGGAGACAGACCAGCGGTGGCCCGTCTCCACGCTCCTCGTACCAAAGCGTACCGTTCTCTATCGGAACTGTCGGCATCACGGGAACACAGGGATGCCGTGCCCTTGTATCGTCTACCTGCTACTGCAACGACACGACGTCGGTGTCCTCGATTTTGGGACGGCCCGGCGTGAGTAAATCACGTCTGGCTGTATATCAGTCCTGGGGAGAGAGCGGAGGTTCCAAGTCCAACAGCGACAGCATCAGCTCACCAGCCCGCGTTTCCTACCCAGTCCGGAACGCGCGGTCGCCGGCGTCGCCCAGCCCGGGAACGATGTACCCGTCGTCGTCGAGGTGATCGTCGATGCTCACCGTCACCAGTTCGGCGTTCGGCGCCGCCTCGGAGACGCGCTCCAGCCCGGGCAACGCACTCACGGCCGAGAGCACGACCAGCGTCTCCGGCTCCGGCGACCCCTCCAGCAGCGTCTCCAGCACGGTCGTCATCGTGCTCCCGGTCGCCAGCATCGGGTCCGCGACGATCACGGTGTCCTCCGACCGGATCTCCGGGAGCTTGACGTACTGCACCGAGATAGGGAAGCTGCCGTCCTCGTCCATGCCGGCCTCCTCGTTGCGGCTGGCGGAGATCACACCCTGGCGGGCGGCGGGGAACGCCTTCAACAGCCCCTCGACAAACGGCGTCGCGGCCCGCAGGACGTTCACGATCACGACGTCGTCCAGGCCCGTGACGCGCTGGCCGGTCGTCTCGGTCAGCGGCGTCTGCACCGGGACGGACTCGGTCGCCATCCGGTTGTCGATGATCTCGTACCCACAGACCCGCCCGAGGCGGACCAGCCCCTTCCGGAACGCCACCTGCTCGGTGTCGACGCTCCGCAGGTCGGTCAGGGTGTGCTGTGCCAGCGAGTGCGTGACCACGGAGGCGTGCTCGCGGTTTTCGATCGTCATGTGCGAGCGTTCAGCATCCCGGGTTAAGTTACTGTCGTGTCCGCACGAGCAACTCCAGCACAGCGCTCGCTGTCGCCGCTCTGTCACCCGCGACTGCGCCACAGTCGCCCGGTCACCCGCGATCGCGTTACAGCCGTCCGGTCACCCGCGACTGGACGTGCTCGGGGAAGATCTCCGCGACGCGCTCCTCGCCGTACTCCGCGGCGATCAGCGCCCGGAGTTCGGTCTCGTAGTCACCGTTCGGCACCTCGGCGGACGGGCCCGTCTCGACGGCCAGCCGGTCCTCAACCAGCGCGTCGATGGCGTCTCGCCCGACCCCGGCCAGGGGCGCGAGGTGGGCGACGCCGTACCGGTCCTCGATGCTCTGTGCGAGCGAGCGGGGCACCGTCGGGACACGGTCATCCCGGCGGGTGCCGTCCGCGACCGCGTCGAACTGTCCGCCGGCAGCCCGCTCCAGGGCGTGTTCGTGGACCGTCTGGATCCCGTTGCGTGGAAAGCCGTCCTCGACGATCCGCTCGGCAGCCTCGCGGGCGACATCCGGGTCGAGGGCCAGCCGACGGGCGGGCAGGTCGACCGCCGCGGCCGCTTCCTGGGCGTGCTCGTGGCCGTCGGTGACGCCGAAGCTGCCACACAGCAGCGTGAGGTCGCAAAACCGTTCCAGAAGGAGGGCAACGAGCGTGGAGTCTTTGCCACCGCTGTAGAGCAGCCCGACGTCCATCACCGGCGCTTGATGTCGAAGCTCTTCGAGTCCGGCGTGATCTCGCTGAGCAGCTGTTTCATCTTCTCCTCGTCGATCTTCCCCTGGATGCGGCCGCTCTGTGCCAGCGCCACCACCTGCTGTTCGACCTTCTCGCCGACCTGCGGTTTCGACATCTTGACCGTGTTCAGGCGCTTGCGCGCGCCGTCGGTCAGGTGCTGGCGAAGAATCGCCTTCTTCTGGGCCTCGGCCTGCTGGCGCTGGGCCTCCACGGCCTCCTCGTCCTCCTCACCCATCTGGTCTTTGAGCTGTTCGCGCTTCTGTTCCCGGAGTTTTTCGAGCTCCTCGTCGCTTGGCTCGCC
>PXSF01000139.1 GCA_003022845.1 Halobacteriales archaeon SW_10_66_29
CGGACAAACGGAGTTTGTTTATCCGTGGGGGGTTCACAGGGCAGTATGAGCGAGCAGTCAGACCAGGAACTCGGGATCACCGAGTCGAAGGAATACAGCACGGGCGAGTGGTACGCGGAGGTCGTCCAGAAGGCGGAACTCGCCGACTACGCACCGATGGGCGGGTTCATCGTCACCCGGCCGCGCGGCTACGCCATCTGGGAGCGCATGCAGGACTGCCTCGACGGCTGGTTCAAGGAGACGGGCGTCCAGAACGCTTACTTCCCGCTCTTTATCCCGGAGAGTTACCTCGAACGCGAGAAGGACGTCGTCGAGGGGTTCGACCCCGAAGTCGCGTGGGTGACCCGGGGCGGCTACGACGAACTCGATGAGGGCCTGGCCGTCCGGCCGACCAGCGAGTCGATCATCGCGCCGTTCATGTCCCAGTGGGTCCGCTCGCACCGGGACCTTCCGCTGCGGCTGAACCAGTGGTGTTCCGTCGTGCGGTGGGAGGCCACCGAGACCAAGCCGTTCTTCCGGACGAAGGAGTTCCTCTGGCAGGAGGGCCACACCGCCCACCACGACTGGGAGGGCGCCTGGGAGGAGACGATGACGCGCCTCGAACAGTACGTGCGCCTCTACGAGGACGTGCTCGCGATGCCGGTGCTACGGGGGCGCAAGCCGCCCCACGACAAGTTCCCCGGCGCGCACACGACGACGACCGTCGAGGCGCTGATGCCCGACGGCAAGAGCGTCCAGGGCGGCACCTCCCACCACCTCGGCACCTCCTTCGCGGAGGCGTTCGACATCACCTACGTCGACGAGGACGAGGCCGAGCAGACGGCCCACACGACCTCCTGGGGCGTCTCCTGGCGGGCGCTGGGGGCGCTGATCATGACCCACAGCGACGACCAGGGGCTCGTGCTCCCGCCGACGCTCGCCGAGACGCAGGTCGTGATCGTTCCCATCTGGCAGGAGGACACCCGCGAGGACGTCATGGACTACGCCGACGACCTCGAATCGACGCTCGCGGACGCTGGCGTGCGCGTCCACCTCGACGACCGGGAGAACCGCAACCCCGGCTTCAAGTACAACGAGTGGGAGCTGAAAGGCGTCCCGCTGCGGATCGAGGTCGGCCCCGCCGAGGTCGAGGAGGGGACGGCGACGCTCGTCCACCGTCCCGACGGCGAGAGCGAGGCCGTCGGCCGCGAGGGGATCGCCGCGACCGTCGAGGAGCACCTCGACACCGTCTACGCGAAGCTGTACGCGGCCGCCGAGGAGAATGGTGTGGCGACGAGGCCTGCGAGGAGCCGATCAAGGAGGCCGTCGCCGCCGAGATCGTGATGGTGCCGCTGGACCGCGACGAGGAGCCGGTCCACGACGAGTGTGCGATCTGCGGCGAGGAGGCCGTCGAAACCGCCTACTTCGCGAAGACGTACTAGGAACGGTCGGTCAGTTTTCGACTTTACAGCCGGACCACGCACGACCGTACGAAAGCCCCCGGCTGGTCGAGCGCGCAGAGGCTTTCTGCACGGCGGCAACTGCGCGAGCAGTGTTTCCGGCTCCCGGGCGATCAGTAGACGCGATCGAACAGCCCGTAGCAGGTGCTGTCGTCGTAGCCGTGCTCGTTGTTGATGTCCCAGGTCGCCTCGGCGTAGTCGCCGTCCCACGGTGAGGAATCGGCGACGTAGTCGCGGGAGTCGGCGAACTCCCAGTCCGGATCGAAGAGGTGCCCGTGATCGACGGGGTCGCGGTGGGCCTGGGCAACGACCGGCGAGTCACTCGAGTTGACGTCGTACAGGCGGGCGTGGTGCTGGTTGGCCTGGTCGTACGGGAACAGGTTCCACCCCATGTGTTCGTCCTGTTTTTTCACCTGGAACCCGTCTATGACGTACCGGTCACTCGCGAGGTAGATCGACCAGTGGGCCCACGTTTCCGTTCCGTTGTCGACCGCAGCGGCGTCCATGCCGACGTCCCAGCCGACGTTGATCGGTCCGGTCCGCTCGCCGAGGTCGCTCGATCCGTCCGGGTCGTCGGCTTTGTACACGTGCAGCGGGAAGTCGACGTCCGTCACGTCCGGCCCGACGGACGCCTGCTCGCGCAGTTCGCGTTCCGCCAGCCTGAACTGCCCGAACGTGTCGATCTCGGCGGTGTCCTCGTACCGGACCTCGACCGCACCGCTCAGCCGCTCGTCGACCGCCAGCCCGCGCTTCCCGCCGCGCTCGCGCGCCCGCTGGACGGTGCTCTCGAAGACGCTCTCGGGCACTGCCGTCTCCTGGAGCGTGATCGATGATCGGCCCCGCTCCGTGCGGAGTTGTCCCCGACGCGGGACGAACTGTTCCGTGTGGCTGTAGACGGCCGCCTCCGGATCGACGCCGTCCAGGTCGTCGACGGCGACGTCCGCGTCCGCGAGGTGCTCGGCGACCGTCCCCTCCCGCTCGAAGCGGTGGATCCGTACTCCTTCGACGGGCCCGTCCGCGCCCTCCGGTTCGGGCTGGCCCGCCGCGATACCACTGGCCCCTGCCCCCACTGCGGCTGCAGCGACCGTCTTGACGAATGTTCTCCGTTTCATGACTGGATACATGCAGGATACTGCCTGCAACTACCATCGTCTCGGCATTCTACTTGTATTTTGGTATTATTCAATAGTAGAAATATGTCCGGCGTACGTACCGTAACGATCACGAGGGAACGGTACTGTGGCCTCCGTACGGTGGTCCCGTCGGGCCCGACAGCCGGGGCTGCGCGCGGTGGATTCGGGCAGCGACCGGAGGTCGGCAGAGCTTTGAGCGTCGCGGACACACCCCCGACGATGACAGTCCGGGTTCGCGGGATCTACGCGACGGCGCTCACGGCGCTCCTCGAGGACATCGTGCAGGCGTCGCCGCCGATCCGGGAGCGGTTCGAGGAGTCGTTTCCCGTCGCGCCGGCCGACGCGGCCGTCGAGACGACCGATGACCGGCAGGGCGTGGGGATCCACGGGGACGAGGCGGCAGTCGACGGGGTCGTCTCCCGCCTGGACGGCCTCGCGCTGGACACCTTCGCCTGGGACGCTGCGCTCCCGCGCGGCGCGGTGTCGGCCGGGGAGGTCGTCGATACCCTCGGGAGCGGCGCGCTGGTCGCCTGCGACGACGCCGGCAACCAGGGGTTCCTGCCGTACTCGAAGACGGCCCGCCACGTCGAGGAGGGCGACACGCTGCGGGTCCAGGTTGCGGAGCCACGGCCGCCCTGGGCGGACCGCCGGCCGGTGCTCGACACGGCGGTCGAGATTCCGGCCGCGCTCGCGGCGCTCGTCCGCGGGGACGATCGAACGGCTGAGCGAGCGCGCCGCCGACCTCGACGCGGCGCTCGCCGACGCCGACCCACCGGCCGACGCCGCGCCGGCGGTCTACTGGCCCGGCGAGCGCAGCGTCTACTGCTGGTTCGGCCGGGACTCGCGGTTCGCGCTCGACGGGCGCCGCCGGGCCGCGACGACCACGATGGCCGGCCATCATCGGATCAAGGCCGCCGACGAGCGCGCCAGTTCCGGCGTCGACTTCGTGGAAGCCGTCTGTGACAGTCCCGACGAGGGCGAGTTCCCCTTCGACGCGGTCACCCGGCAGTTCGGGCCTGCCGAGGGCGACTCGGTCTCGATCGGCCACGGCAAGCCCGACGGCCGGTGTTACGACCTCGGCCCCGGAGAGGTGACCGGGCGGTCGACCAACGGTCAGGTGACCGTTCGCCGCGAACTCACCCCCGGCGGCACCTACGACGCGCTGGGCGGCGAGATCCAGCCCGGCGACGTTGCGATCACGAAGGTTAGGGAGGGGCGGTGGTGGTACCCGACGGTGTACCGCGGCGAGGACGGCGAGACCCGGGGGACGTACGTCAACGTCTGCACGCCCGTCGAGGTGTTTCCCCGGACGGTCCGGTACGTCGATCTCCACGTCGACGTGATCAAACAGCCGGACGGGACCGTCGAACGGGTCGACGCGGACGAACTCGCGGCCGCCGTGGACGCCGGCGATATCTCTCCAGCACTCGCGGAGAAAGCCCGCGACGTCGCGACGGCCGTCGAGAACGCGCTGTAATCGCCTCCGCGTGCATCATCGACGCCCTGGAAAACAAATGACAGCCAGTGTTGATGGTGATCGTTGTGACTCGTTACTGCCGGGTATTTGCCAGACGCCAGTTTCGGGCC
>PXSF01000140.1:0-10268 GCA_003022845.1 Halobacteriales archaeon SW_10_66_29
CTCGGCAGACGACCGAAGGGAGTCTGCCGGTGCCCCCGAGTCGAGCAGCCGGGGGCTTCCTGCATCTCCGAGTTCTTCAATTTCTTCCCCGAGGTACTATGCGCCGGCTGCAAGCGATTCCTTCGGAATCGCCCTGTTCCCGCGAGACCGGCAACGCCTCATACTGATTGTTGTAACTCGTTACCGCCGGGCAGACAGAATACCGGCGGTTAAAGCCCCGAAGCACCTGTTTTTCCGGGGCACTCTGAAAATAATCACAACAATCACTATCAGTCCACTTCGCCGATCGCCCGCTCGCGCAGGCGGCCGGTCATCTGCAGCCCGTGGTGGTCGGTCCGGCGGATCACCCGCTTGGCCTGGGCCGTCGAGAAGTACTTGTCGCCGACCGATGCCTGGATGACGGCGCCGAACGTGCCGCTGACGGTCGCATCCAGCCCCTCCGCGACCGCCCGGAGCCGCCGGTCGTCCGAGAGCAGTGCCGCCTCCTCCCCGCGGTCCCGCGCGGCGAGCAACCCGGCGACGAGGGAGACGTCGCTGGTGTGCGCCGGAGCGTCCAGCAGCGCCGCCGCGTCGTCGAGCCACGCGTCGACGTCCGGCGCCGTCTCGACGGCGTGCTCCGCCAGAAAGCGCCCCAGGTTCGTCGCCGCCGGCTCGACCGTGATCTCCTCGACGACGGCCTCGGGGATCACCAGTTCCGCGTCGAACGCCCCGAGCAGCCCGAGGTCGCCGATCTGCCCGAGGTCGTACAGCGGCGTCGCGTCGACGAACACCCGCATCTACAGCTCTCCCGCACGCTCGGCGTCGAACGCGAGATCCGTCTCCGAGAGCTGCGTGGTCAGCCCGCGCGCCTGGGCGATCTCCAGCCACTCCGCGATGGAGACGCCGGCCAGCCGCGCCGCCTCGTTGACCGAGACGTCGCCGCTCCCGTAGCGCTCGACTGCGTGACGCGTCCGCAGCGTCTCGACGCCCTCCCTGATCGCCTGTCGCATCGTCGTGCTCCGGTCCTGCTCCAGCAGGTCGGCCACCTCGTCTAGCTCGTCCCGTTCCGCCTCGTCCAGCCGCACACTTACTGTCGGCATGTATGCGCCGTCATTTATTGTAAACACACGTTAAACTACGGGTTCTACCCCGGTTCCGACCAGCACCCGCCCGGATCCACACGCTCATTAGACTGGCCGCGCGAGAGGGACGTATGGCAGACGTGGCACAGGCGTTCGTCCCCGGTCACGTGACGGGGTTTTTCACGATCAACCCCGATCCGGACCCCACGAAAGCGGGGTCGCGGGGTGCCGGGATCACGCTGTCCGAAGGGGTGACCGTGACCGTCCGGCCGGCGTCGGAGGCGCGGGTAGTCCTCAACGGCGAGGAGCTCCGGATGGAAGCCGTCGAGCGGACGCTGCGCGCGCTCGAACTGCGGGCGGAAGTCCGCGGCGTGACCGACCTCCCGCTGGGGGCGGGCTTCGGCGTCTCCGGCGCGATGGCGCTCGGCGGCGCGCTCGCGGCCAACGCCGCCTTCGACCGCCGGCTCTCGGAGAACGAACTCGTCACTATCGCCCACGGCGCGGAGGTCGAGGCCGGGACAGGCCTAGGCGACGTCGTCGCGCAGGCCCGCGGCGGGGTTCCGATCCGCCTCGACCCCGGCGGCCCGCAGGACAACGTGCTCGACGCCATTCCGGCACAGGAGCGCGTCGAGTACCACGTCATCGGCGACCTCTCGACCGACGACGTTCTCACCGGCGACACTGACGCGATCACCGAGGCCGGCAAGACGGCGCTCTCGTCGGTCGTCGGCGAACCGACGATGGCGCAGTTCATGCAGGCCTCCCGGCAGTTCTCCCGCGAATCCGGGCTACTGACTCCCGAAGTCAAGGCGGTGATCGCCGACGTCATCGAAGCCGGCGGGGCGGCGGCGATGGCGATGCTCGGCGAGACCGTCGTCGCGCTCGACAGCGGCCTCTCCGACGCCGGCTACGATCCCGAGGTCTGCCGAATCCACGACGCCGGCGCGACGGTCCAGCCGATGGACTAGAACACGGCGAGCAGGAAGCCCCAGGTGAACTCGACGTCGCCGTCGGCGTACCCGTTCTTGAAGGTGTAGGTACCACTGGAGAGCGGCGCGTCGTCGGGGTGGGCGAACACGAGATACCGGGCAGCGAGCGATTCCCCCGCGTCCACGCCGTGACTGCTCCATCCCGTGCCGCCCTGTCTGTGGGGCAGATACGCGGGCGTCGCCGCGGCGCCGTCACCCTCGACGTCCGTCGGGGCGTACATGTCCTCCCGGAGGAGGACGACGCGCGATCCGTCCGGTGCTTCGCCGACGTAGGAGCCGAACGGCCAGCCCCCCTGTGAGCTGATCCCGTCCCGGTCGCTCGACTCGTTGGTCAGCGAAATCTCGATCAGTCCGGGGTGGCGGTCGGTGACCGGCGCAAGTGCGGCGACGTCGAACCGGCCGACGAACGCCTCTGGGGGCGTGACGCTGTCGAGAATCGCAAGGCCGAACAGCGTCTCCCCCGTTTCGGGTGCCGGCTGTTGGATCTCGGCTTCCATCCGGACCTCGAACTGCCATTCGGATTGCTCGTCATCGCTCTCCCCATCACCGTCGTTCTCCTCGTCGCCGCCGAAGCCGAGGCCATCGGTGCTGACCGTGACCGTCTTCGAGAACTCGTAGGTGCCCGGCTGGAGCTCGTGAGTTTCGGTAGAGAGGGTGTACGTTTCCTCGATGCGCTCGCCGGGGTCGATCGACGTGCTCAGACCGATGCTGTCGACCATGGTGACGCCGCGGAGTGGCGTGTCGTGGACGTGGCCGCTCTCCTCGTAGGCGTCGGTCCAGGCGGTGATCCGGTTGCCGGTCCCGTCAACGCCGCCGAGCGTGATCACACCCAGCGGCGCCGGGGCGCCGTGTGAGTATCCGATCTTCTGGTCGCTCCGGTTGTGCAACTCGAACGCGAAGGACACTTCGTTGTTCTCGTCGATGAAGTCGCCGCTCGCGTCCATCGAGACGTCGAACGGGGCGCCCTCGTCGACCGTCGCGTCGGCGGTCGCGGTCACCTCGTAGCCCCCCGTGCCGAAGTAGAAGTCCGTCTCCCGGTACTCCGGCGCCGCTGGGTACGGCGCCGGTTCGAGCGCGTCGAGGGAGTCGTGTGCGGGCTCGGCGTCGGGACCGGCGACCGCAGTCAGCCGGCCGCCGACGTTCGCCAGTACCTGGCCGTCGGCGACCGCCGGCGTACCCACCGACCACTCGAAGGGCTGTCGCCAGCGGAGCTCGCCGGACTCCGCGTCGAACGCGTACAGCCAGTTGCGGGAAGGAACGTAGACGACACCGTCGGCGACGACTGGGCTGCCCCGGATGAACGTCTCGGGAGCGAACGTCCACTCGACCTCGCCCGTCGCCGCGTCGAGCGCGAGCGCCTGCGGACCCGAGCGCCCGTCGGGGTGCCAGGACTGGTCGTCCTCGCCCGGATGGCCGCTCACGTACAGCGTCCCGTCGACCAGTGCCGGACTCACGCCACGGAAGTAGCCCGCCTGGCTCCACTGTCTGTCACCGCTGTCGGCGTCGTATGCTACGAGTGCCTCCCGGTGGGTCCCGTACACCAGGCCCTCACCGGCAGTGAGCGGCGCGCGAACCGTGTCCTGTGGTTCGATCGCCCAGTACTCCTCGCCGCTCTCGGCGTCGAGTGCGTGGACGCCGCGGTAGCTGCTGACGAACAGCACGTCATCGCGCACCGTGGGCGTCGTGATGCCGGTGACGGTCGCCGTCCACAGCTCCTTGCCGGTGTGCGCGTCGAGTGCATACACCTCCTCGCGGTCGCGCGAGGCCGTGTACGCGACCCCGTCGGTGACGGTCACACCGTCGGGCTCCGCGTTCTGCAGCGCGGTCCAGACCGCCTCCCCGTTCTCGGCGGTGAACGCGCGCAGATCCTCGGCAGCGACGTAGACGAAGCCGTCCGCCACCCCGATCGAGGGGTGAATGTCGTGGCCGACGCCGACCTCCCAGGCGCGGTCGCCGGTGTCGCGGTCGACCGCCACGAGGCGCTCGTGGTCCCAGAAGCCCGTCCCGAAGAACGCGCGCTCCTCGCCGACGACGGGCGCAGTCGTGGGTCCCCAGGTGTCGGTCCGCCAGGTCACGACCGACTCCGTCGTGGGGCCGGCCGCCGCGGCGTGGCCGGTGTGTGCCGGGTCGAACTGGTAGCCCGCCCACGCCGGCTCGTAGTCCAGCACTGGCTCCGGCCGCGGCTCCTCGGACGGCGTCGACTCAGTGGGCGTCGATTCGGTCGGGGTCGACTCGGGCGGTGTCGGTTCCTGGTCGGCGGGGTCGTCGTTAGTGGGCTCCTCTTCGGCGAAGGGGCCGAGACAGCCGGCGACCCCCGCGAGGGCGGAACTCCCGACGATCGCACAGAACCGTCGTCTGTTCATGTGGGAGGGGAGAGGGCGAACCCAGTAAAAAACGCCGATGGCTACAACGGGTGTTTGAGCGAGCAGTCGGGTGAAACCCGGGGGCATTTACGGAAGCGGCGAATGCCCGGAAACATGGAGAAGATGGGTGCCGTCCGCCGGACCGAACTCGGCGACGGCGCGACCGCGGCGGAGCTGCGGGCGCTGCTCACCGAGTACTTCGAGGAGGCCGGCCGGCTCGGACGCGAGTACTTCGACGACGAGGACTGGGGGGCCGACGTCGAGCGGATCGTCGAGGGGGACATCGAGCGGCTGCGATCGGGCGCGACCGACCGGCCGCTGTTCGTCGCCCGCGTCGACGGGAGGCTCGCTGGCTCGGTCCAGCTCAAGCGCCTCGACGACACCCGCGGGGAGATCAAGCGCCTCTACGTCGGGCCGGCCCACCGCGGCGAGGGGATCGGCCGCGCGCTCGTGGAGACGCTACTCGGGGAAGCCCGGTCAGACGGGTACGACACCCTGCTGATGGGGCTCTCGCCGTATCACGAGCGGGCGGCAGAACTGTACGAGTCGCTGGGCTTCGAGTACCGGCCGGTCTACGAGGAGAACCAGGTGCCCGAGAGCGTCGAGGAGTGGTACTTCATGGAGCGGTCGCTCGACGCCTGATCGCGACCGAACAACGACGGCTTTTCGACGGTCCGTCACGAGCCACAATACATGAGCGAGATCGAGATCCCCGAGAGCCACCCGCGGTACGAGTCGCTGCTCACCCGCCACCGGATCGAGGCGGGCGTCGAGCAGGGGATCACGAGCCAGCAGGGGCTCATCGCGCATGGCCGGGGCGAGGCGTTCGACTACCTGCTGGGCGAGGAGACGATCCCCAGCGCCGACGGGGCCGCCCGGGTCGCCGCGGCGCATCTGCTGCGAGCCGACCACCCCGTGCTCTCGGTCAACGGCAACGTCGCCGCGCTCGTCCCCGAAGAGATCGTTACACTCGCGGGCGTCACCGGCGCCGATCTGGAGGTGAACCTGTTCAACCGCAGCGAGGAGCGGATGCGGGCGATCGTCGATCACCTCGAAGCCCACGGCGCGACAGACGTCAGGGGACTCGCGGCCGACGCCCGGATCCCGGGGCTGGACCACGAGCGGGCGGAAGTCGACGCCGACGGGATCTCCGAGGCGGACGTCGTGCTCGTGCCGCTGGAGGACGGCGACCGGGCGGAGGCGCTGGCGGCGATGGGGAAAACCGAGATCGTGATCGACCTGAACCCGCTGTCGCGGTCGGCGCAGACTGCCGCCGTGCCGATCGTCGACAACATCATCCGCGCGATCCCGACCATCACCGAGCACGCCCGGGATCTGCAGGACACCTCCGGCGCGGACCTCGACGCCGTCGTCGAGGCGTTCGACGCGGACGGGGTGCGGGCCGCGGCCGAGGCGCGGATCCGCGAGGGGACCTGGAGCGACGGCGAGGAAGACGGTCCTGAGTGACCCAGAACGTCCCCGCTGGTGTCGAATTCTGTGCCGATACAACCAGAGTATTTACACGTCCCGCCGCCCATACGTAGCCCAATGAGTCTGAAGGTCGACGTCAGGAAACTGGAGGTTTTCAACAGGATCTCGAAGGAGGGGTCGCGGCAGGTCGCCGACAGTCTGAACCAGATGGCCGACCTCGACGCCGAGATCCGGATCGCCAAGATCAACCTGCTGCACATGGAGGATGTCGAGACGCACCTCGGGGACGAGAAGGCGGTGGGGATTCACGTCGAACTGACCGAGTCGCCGTACGGCTACGTGCTGTTCGTGCTCGATCCGGCCGACAGCAAGCAGCTCGCGGAGGCGATGATCCCCGGCGGCAGCGAGGGGAGCGGCGACGCCGACAGCGGGTTCACCGATATGGAGCGGTCGGCGGTCCAGGAGATCGGCAACATCATGACCTCCGGGTACATCGACGGCTGGGCGAACGTCCTCGACACGACCATCGACATGGGGACGCCGACGTTCACCTACGGCCCGACTCACCGGATCATCGAGCGGATGGGCGGGTGGCCCGACGAGGAGATCGTGTTCGTCCTTGACTCCGAGATCACAACCGGCACCACCGACGTCGACCTGACCGTCTACACCTTCCCGCAGGTCCAGGAACTCGTCGACCTCGTCAAACAGCTCGATGTCGATACCGACGTGAAAACGGACACCGTCGCCGACGAGACGATCATCGACTGATACTGGTGGCTGTCATTCGTTTCCTCGCCAGTATCGAGCGGGCCCGGGCCGGCGACCAGGGCGACCAGAACAGCTTTCAATAACCCGGTGGTACTACCAAGTACTATGGGAGAGTTCGACCAGTTCAGCGACGTCGGCGAAGCGGACGTAACGCGCGCGATCGGACAGGAGTGGACCGAGGAGTTCATGGACTTCTCGGACTCGGACGTGATCATCGTCGGCGGCGGCCCGTCGGGGCTGATGGCCGGCACGGAGCTCGCCGAGCGGGGCGTCCAGACGATGATCGTCGAGAAGAACAACTACCTCGGCGGCGGGTTCTGGCTCGGCGGGTTCCTGATGAACAAGGTGACCGTCCGGGATCCGGCCCAGCACATCCTCGACGACCTGGAGGTCGACCACAAACAGTCCCAGGACAGCGAGGGGCTGTACGTCGCCAACGGGCCCGAGGCCTGCTCGGGGCTGATCAAGGCCGCCTGCGACGCCGGCGCCAAGATCCAGAACATGACCGAGTTCACCGACATCGTGATCCGCGAGGACCACCGCGTCGGCGGCATCGTGATGAACTGGACGCCGGTCCACGCGCTCCCGCGTGAGATCACCTGTGTCGACCCCATCGCGGTCGAGGGCGACCTCGTCATCGACGCCTCCGGCCACGACGCCGTGGCGGTGACGAAGCTCCACGAGCGCGGCGTGCTCGATGCCCCGGGCATCGGCCACGCGGCCGAGCACAACACGGGGATGGATCAGACCGACTCGGACCAGTACGGCGCGCCCGGCCACGACTCCCCCGGCCACGACTCGATGTGGGTCGGCGAAAGCGAGGACGCCGTCGTCGAGCACACCGGCCTCGCCCACGACGGCCTCATCGTGACGGGGATGGCGACCGCGACGACCTACGGCCTGCCGCGCATGGGCCCGACGTTCGGCGCCATGCTCGTCTCGGGCAAGCGCGCCGCCCAGGCCGCTATCGACGAACTCGGGATCGACGCCGAGGACGTCGACATGACGACCCGCGCCAGTCCCGCCGACGACTAGCTTCTTTTTACTCCCTCGGGTTTCCTCGCTCCCTGCGGTCGCTGCGGGAACCGCCTCGCTCCGCTCGGCGGATGCTTGTCGCTTTCCTACTCGTCGAAATACGCGTACAGCGTGGCGTCGAGCAACTCGCCGTCGATGTAGTAGTGGTCGCGGAGGTGACCCGCCTCCTCGAATCCGACCTTCTCCAGGACGCGCTTGGAAGCCTCGTTGCCCTCGAACACGCGCGCGGTGAGTTTCCGGAGCCGCTGTTCGGCGACGGCGTACTCGACCAGCAGTCGGGCGGCAGTCGTCGCGTGGCCCTCGGCGGTCCAGTAGCCGAGTTCGCCGCGGCCGTGGACGGGCGCGATGCCGAACAGCCACGCCGCGCCGACGGGCTCGCCGTCGGCACAGACGACGAAGTTCACCGACTCGTCGCTGCCGACGAACCCTGCGACGTCGCGGGCCGTCAGCGGCTCGTACGTGTTCGTCGGTAGGCGGACGTCGCGGGTGTTCCACTCCGCCGCGAGAAACTCGTGATCCTCGGACTCGATCGCACGGAGTTCGGTGCTGTCCGCCGAACGGAACGCTGGTCCCGGCATGGCGGCCGCTTCTCCCCGGCTGTACAAGTAGATGACTATGGCCTGTCGGCCGTCGCTCCGACGGCGGCGGCGACGCGACGCAGGGCGACCGGCCGTTTTCCCTGCCCGGACCCCGATCACGAGCAGTCGCTCACCACGAGCATCTCGGTCACGCCGAGCTGAAACTCGTAGGGGACCTCGCGGAACGCGACATCGAGCCCGTCCGCCCGGAGCCGCTCGACGACCGGGTCGACGTACTCCGAGCGCGTCGCGTCGAGCGACGCCAGCGGGAACACCCGCACCTCCTCGCGGGCGACCCGCGCCAGGTCCCGGAGTGCCGCGACGTGAAACGAGCGGTCCAGGCGGTCGTCGTACAGGAACAGCAGGTTCGCCGACAGCGCCAGGTCGACGCTGTTCGCGGCCAGAGGTACCGCGGGCAGTTCGCCCGCGACGTACCGTCCGGGGTGGGTGGCGTAGTCGGCCAGAAACCGCTCGGCGGCCGCCCGGAGATGCCAGACGCGCGTCTCGACATCGCCGTAGAACGCCCAGACGAACGACCCCTGCTTCTCGTGCAACTGGTCCCGGGTCGCCTCGACCGCCTCGTGCAGCCGGGGTTCGAGCGCGTCGGGCGGCCACCGCCGCCTCGGCCAGTTCTGCCGCCGTCGCCGTGAACGCACTCGCGCCGCCGCCACAGTCCAGTATCTCCCGTCCCGCCAGCTCCTCGATCCCCAGGTCGAACAGCCGCCGGTACTCCGCGAACGTTCGGCCGATGGTGCGACAGTCCTCCTCGACGTCGAATTTGCCGTCAGTCATGGTGTATAATGTACTTATCTGTGCTTTACTGTATAAATATAACCATCCAAAATGGCTGTTGCGTTCCCAGTCGACGGCAGCGACGGACAGTGTGCAGAACGCCGTTGTTGGGGGACTGCAGCCCGGTGGGACGAACCCGCAAGCCGTTTTTACGGCGGCCCCCGAGACAAGGACATGGTCGAGCAGGTCACGCTGTACCGCGCCCCGACGACCGCCGCGGACGCCGACGCCATCGCCGACTGGCTCCGCGAGCGGATCGACGTGGACGTCGCCGTTCGGGACCGCTTTTGCTCGCTGTACGCCGACGCCGACCTCGCCGAGGAGCTGGCCGGCGCGCGCGTGCTCTCGCCACACGACCGGGAAACCGGCAACACGATGCTGGGGATCATCCGCTACGAGGAGCGCGCCATCGAAGACCCCGAACGTGCCGGCGGCGTCGTTTACGACGGCCTGGCGGTCCAGGAAAGCCTCGGCCGGCGCATCCCCGAAGGGGAGCGAGCGCTCGAGCACCTGCACGTACTCCTGCTGGATCGCGCCGTCGGGACCTGGGGCGAGCACGACGGCCGCTGGCACAAGCGCGTGAACGTCCTCGGCCAGCCGGCACT
The DNA here is from genome assembly GCA_003022845.1 of Halobacteriales archaeon SW_10_66_29. Classification (GTDB taxonomy): domain Archaea; phylum Halobacteriota; class Halobacteria; order Halobacteriales; family Haloarculaceae; genus Halovenus. The sequence goes on from PXSF01000140.1 coordinate 9,626, forward strand.
GGTGTCGGTGCCGGGGCTGTACGAGGCGCCGGCCAAGCCCGAAGCCTACTACCGGGCAAAACAGCAACACGCCCTGCTGTCCGGCGGCGCGCCGCCGCGGGAGGTGCTCGAATCCGAAATCGAGGGCGAGTTCCTGGTCGCGGACGACCCGCGGACCACCGACGCGCTCCGTGGTTACGTGCTCCAGACGGTGCACTACATCGACACGGGGGAGGATTTCTGCGAGGAGCCCGGCTGCCGGCTGCACGACCCCCACCGCCAGCCCGGCGTGATCGAGGCACAGCTCCGGGATCCGGCGTTCTGCGAACGCCACGCTGACCTGTACGGGCCCGACAGGTAAGGTGATAAATCATTATGTGTCTGTTGCGCTAATGAGGAGTAATGGGCGATGGAGAGTCGGGAGGTGGGAAGCAACCGGGCAGGTCCGACGCAGACGCGGGACACAGCTCCGAACAGGGGGGCGTAGAGACGGACGATCCGGTCCCGGGTCGCAAGATCAGGCGGTTGCACGAGGTCGCGACGGCGATGCAGGCGGCGGCGTCGGTCGAGGAGATCTACGAGCTGACGGTCGACGCGGCGGTCGACATCCTCGGGTTCGACTGGTGTGCGGTCGAGATCGCGACCGAGGGACGCTTCGAGGTCG
>PXSF01000140.1:10336-15185 GCA_003022845.1 Halobacteriales archaeon SW_10_66_29
GAGGTGTACATGAACGGGGAGTCAGAGATCATCGGTGACGTGCGGAATCACGCGCGAGCGGAGCCCACCCTGGAGGAGTTCCGGTCGGCGCTGACCGTGCCGATTGGCGACCGGGGCATCTTCCAGGGGATCAGCTCCGAGCCGTACTTCTTCGACGAGGACGACCTCGAACTCGCGGAGCTGTTGATCACGCACACGACGGCCGCGCTCGACCGCATCGAGGAGACCCAGCGGCTGAACGAACTGAACCGGGCGACGCGACAGCTGATGACTGCCGAGACCCACGAAGCGGTCGCCGAGGAGGGCTGCGACATCGCCTCGGCGGTGCTCAACGCCGCGCTGACGGTCGTGTTCTACCACGACGAGGGGCTGCTCGTTCCGATGGCCGCGACCGCGACGGCCAGCGAGGTGCTCGAAGGCCCGAGGCCGATCGAGGGGCCGGACGACGGCTCCGGGGACAGCCCTCGGTGGGCGGCGATGGCCCAGGGCGAGACGGTCCGGGATACGGCGGTGGACGACGACCGCTGGGAGCTGCTGAACGTCCCGCTGGGCGAGCAGCCGCGAGCAGCGCCGCCGCGAGCAGGCCCGCCAGCTCCAGCGACAGAACGAGCGCCTCGACCGGTTCGCCTCGATCGTCAGCCACGACCTCCGGAACCCGCTGCACATCGCCTCGACGCGGGCGGCGCTCGCCCGCGAGGAGCCCGACGGCGAGCACGTCGAGGCGATCCAGAACGCCCTCGACCGGATGGAGACGATCATCGACGACACGCTCTCGCTGGCCCGGCAGGGCAAGACGGTCGAGGAGACCGAGCCGGTCTCGCTGAGCAAGGTCGCCGCCCGCTCCTGGGACCAGGTCGACACAGCGGGGGCCGGCCTCGAGATCGTCAGCGACGCCACCGTCCAGGCGGACGCCGACCGCCTGCAGAACGTCTTCGAGAACCTCTTTCGGAACGCCGTCGAACATGGTTCGACGAGCCCTCGGTCACACGCTCCCGAGGACGCCGTGGAACACGGTTCCACGAGCCGACAGCCTCCGGCTGACGACGCCGTCGAACACGGTTCGACGAGCCCTCGGTCACACGTTCCCGAGGACGCCGTCGAGCACGGCTCGACCGAACCGTCCCCGCTCAGCGTCCGGATCGGTACCCTCCCGGAGGGGTTCTACGTCGAGGACACTGGCAGCGGCATCCCGGCCGGGGAGCGCGAGCAGGTGTTCGATCTCGGCTACTCCAGCGACCCGGACGGCACCGGGTTCGGCCTCGCCATCGTCACGGAGATCGTCGAATCCCACGGCTGGTCCGTCACGGTCACCGACAGCGACGCGGGCGGCGCACGCTTCGAGATTTCCGGCGTCGAGTTCGCATAGCGACCAGGTGTTTCCGACGCGGAACCCGAACCTCGGCCGCTACACTGGTGCCCCGCAGGATCTGTGAGCGTGTCCGCAGGAGCCTGGGAGTCATAGTGATTGTTGTGAGTCGTTACCGCTGTCGACTCATCAGAATCCGGTGTCAGCCCGTGAAACTCCCGAGAATGCGATGCGACTCCGAAAATAATCACAACAATCACTATCAGTCGTTCGCGTCGGGCACGCGACCGCTCGCGAGGCGGACGATACCCAGCCCGAACCGTTCCTCGCGGTGGTCGACAGTGCCCTCCAGCAGTGCCCCGCGGGCCTCGTCCCAGCGGGCTTCCAGCGACCGGACCGGCGCGCGGGCGGTCCCGCGGTGGCCGGGCGCGGTCAGCCGGACGAACGCCCGCAGCAGGATATTCACGGGGAGCGCGACGGTGCGGTCGCTCCGGCCGGCGTTCAGCGTTGCGACCCGCCCGCCGGGCCGGACCAGCGTGATCCACTCGCGGACCGCCGGGGCCGGGGGATCGAGCATTCCGACGAGAAACGTCGAGAGCACGGCGTCGGCCTCTGCGACCGGCGGCCGGCGCGCGTCGCCGCGGACGGCGTAGACGTTTTCCCAGCCGGCGCGGTCGACGCGCCGCCGGGCCTGCCCGAGCATCGCCGGCACGACGTCGACGCCGACGACCCGGCCCTCGGGGCCGACCAGCTCGCGGAGGTGCGGGAAGTTCGCGCCGGTGCCACAGCCCATCTCGACGACGGTGTCGCCGGACGAGAGATCGAGCGCGCTCGCGGCCCGGGCGCGCCAGGAGCGCACGCCCGGCACGTTCGCGACGAGGTCGTACAGCTGTGCACACCGGCCGTAGAACGTGTGGGTGAGATCGATGCCGTCGTCAGACATCGCTCAGACCGCACACTCGCGGAGCGTCCGGGCGACCGCGGGGGCGTCCGGGCCGAGGATGTACAGCGCCGGTTCGATGCCGAAGCCGCCGGTCTGATACAGCACGTCCGCGTCGGGTTCGGCAGCGAGCGCGTCGGCGATCGCCTCGTCGACGTCGCGCTCGGCGTCGAACTCCGCGGGGGTGCGCTCCTGCGCCGCGAGCGCGTCACGCAGCGCCTCGGAGTAGGTGACGTTCAGCGCCGCGCGCGCGTCGCTGCCGTTCTCGCGGGCCGACAGCAGGACGCCGGCGACGTGCTGGCTGACGCCGAACTCCGGCTCGCCGGGGACCGTCACCTGCCCGCGCACCGCGAGCAGGCGGCCCGGCACGCCGGCGACATCGTCAATCGTCTCGGCGTCGGAGAGACACTCCACGAGGTTCGACCCCACCGCGGGGATCTGCCGAGCGAACGGCTCGGTGTTGCGGAGAATCCGTAGCCCCCGGCGCACCGACGCTCGCACCTGGCCGGTTTCGCGCAGCCGACTGTCGGGGTCGTGGATCGCGAACTCGCCGTCGAACTCGGCCAGCTCCGGCACCGCCTCGGCGTGGAGTTCCGCGAGCGCCCCGCCGCGTTCGAGCTTGCGGATGCACACCTCCGCCTCGATCAGCGCCTCGACGGGCGTCAGTTCGCCGTCGGCCAGCCCGTCGGCCAGCCGCTCTACGAGGTCCTGCAGCTCCCCGTCGGCCAGCAGCCGCTCGTTGCGATCGACCTCGCCGTGGACGTACTTCGAAACGGCGCTCTGGCTGATTCCAAGCAGCGTCGCGACCTCGTTCTGGGTCAGCCCCTCCGCGCGCAGCGCCTCCGCCAGCAGCGACCGGAACGTGGGGAGGAACTCCTCGACCGCAATCTCCTCGACGAACTTCATTGCTCGCCCCCGAACTCCCGGTCGCCGCCGATGCGCGACGCCTGCGGCCCGGACTGGTCCTGGTACTTCGAGCCGCGCTCCGCGCCGTAGGGCCGCTCTGCTGGGGAGGAGAGTTCGGTGAACGTCAGCTGCGAGATGCGCATGCCCGGCGCGAGCGCGACTGGTGCGGCTCCGAGGTTCGACAGTTCGAGGGTAATTTGGCCCTGGTATCCGGGATCGCAGAGACCGGCAGTGTTCGAGAGGAAGATCCCACCTCGACCACCGAGGAAGTTCTCGATCGTTTGTCCGTCGGGCTGTACTTCGAGGTCGTAGGTCGGTTCGACGCGGTCGGTTTCCTCGACGGCGACGACCTCCTCGAACCGAACGCCACCGTCGAGTAGCTGGTCGAGACGGCTCGTGTCGACTCCTGTCTCGGCGTAGGCATCACGGAACCGTTCGAGCGTTTCGCGTTTGACGGTTCCGTACTCCTCGTTTTCGACGTTCGAAATGCTCGACTTCGAAGAGTAGCCCATCGCCTTCGCCGCGTCGATCATCCGCATCTCTGCCCGTTCTCTGTACTCGCGCAGTAGTTCGTTCGGGACGGGGACGTACTGGCCGCACTTGTGGGCATCCGCTCTGAAATCGACAGCCCACATCTCGCCCGACCAATCGACGTCGCTCATCGGGATATGCGTCTCGCGTTCCCGGCTGTAAACGGATGTCAATAGATCAAGGCGCGTTCCGAGATGGGCCGCACGATTTGCGAGGTCGGGGTTCGCCGTGTAGAGCGTATCGCGCGTGTCTCGGCGACAGCCATCCCCGTCGAGCAGACCCGCAAGCAGTGTGTGCAGTACGTCAGTCGGCCAGTCGAACGCACACTCCGGAATCGTCTTGTCCTGACCGGAGCCGGCGAGTTCGCGGAACACCTTCGACCAGAGCGCCGAGCAGACCGTCAGTTTCGTGATGCGGTCGTTCTCGTACCACGAGAGACTCGTATCGTACTGGTCGAAGAACTCGGCGAAACGGTCGAGATGCTCCCGTTGGGTATTGGCCACTTGGAGCTGTTTCCGCCGTGCCGATCCCTCCGCGATGTAGAAACCGAGCGCCCAGCCGAACTCCGGTGACAGCGTCAGATGACGCGGGAGTTTCGTATCACTCTGTTTGAATGCGACCTCGATCTGGTCCGGCGTCTCCGTTCTCGGGAGTGCATCCATCGGCACGCTGTTCTGTGCTTTGTAGTGCCGTCTCGATCCGGCTGGAACGCTCGACCAGTCGACCTCGCCGAACCCGTCGCTGGCATACAGTGTCGTTTCCTCGGGGTCGAGTACGTCAAGCAGGTCGATTGTTCCTGTCCCTCCGGGAGAGTCCGGCAGTGTCGCCGGCACCATCACGTGTTGTCCCTCGGCATCTTCACTGGCAATCCGGGTGACACCACCGTGATCGTCGAGCGTGAAGAGGTTGTGGTCTTCTGTGACGTGAACCTCCCGGCCAGACGTGAGTCTCACCCGGTAGATTCGCTTCGTCGGATTCGTGATATGGTCTGTCACCCGGTGTGTACTCACCCGCAACGTCTGTGGGTCGAACGCAACGGCGCGTGCAGGTCGTTCGTTCTCCACGACATCCCCGATTTTGTAAAAGCCGAAACCGTCTTCGGGCGTCCACAGGAACACCTCTTCGTCGTAGGGGAGCGAGGCGTGCACCACAATCGCAAGACGGCC
>PXSF01000140.1:15257-15801 GCA_003022845.1 Halobacteriales archaeon SW_10_66_29
TCGACGACCGTCTCGTCGACGTACTCGTCGATTTCCTGCTCGCTGTCGGGGTGGATACAGGGGATGTTCGTGTGCTGGAACTCCAGGAACTCCCGCCCGAGGCGCAGGTCGACGCTCGCGGGCTGGATCTGTAGCTCGGGGTCGTCCAGCGGCTCGATGGCCAGGTCACCGTCCTCGAGCCGACGGCGGATGTCCGCGTCCGAGAGGATCATACCCACAGCACGGGCCACCACCGAGTAAAGTCTCCCGGTCCGCTAGTTGGTGCTGTGGGTGTTGTCGTAGACGCCTCGAAGAAAGCCCTCGCTCGCTGCACTCGCTGTCCGGGCCGTCGCCGTCCTGCGCGGAAGCACCGCCAGCGGGCGGACGGGCTGGGTCGGCTCCCCTGCCGGGTTCGCGCTCGCTGCGGGCGCCGTCGCGTCCGGCGCGGTCGTCGGTCCGGAACTCTTCGCGGCCGGACTGCTCGGGTACGCTCTGGTGTCGGCGGCGGAATCGCGGCGCCTCCGTCAGTCGGGACTGCCGACGCCATCGTGATCGGTCGCGGTCG
>PXSF01000141.1 GCA_003022845.1 Halobacteriales archaeon SW_10_66_29
CAACCAGTCGGAGGATTGAAAGCCGGGCCGGGAATGTACACCGATAGAGGGTTCCACAGTTATGTCTTCCGAGCAATCTCCGGACGAGCTCGCGACCACGGCGAAGGAAACGGGGCAGTCGGTGTATGCTGGTATGCGAGAGACACTCCTGACGGGAATCGCGATCACGGTTCCCCTGATCCTGACGCTTTACGTATTCACGCTGGCGCTGGACTTCGTCACCAGCGCGCTCACGCCGTTCATAGAGTTGCTGCAGTGGCTCGGGGTGATCGAACGGATTGAGAGTGTCCAGCTCATTGTGTTCCTCATCGACTTGGGCATATACAGACTCGTCGTCGACTTCCTCACCGAACTCATCGTTATTGCGGTCCTGTTCGGGATCGTCTTCTTCCTCGGGACTGTCGGGCGCAACCGGTACGGGGAGCGCCTCATCGGCGTGTTCGACCTCGTTATCGCCTCCATTCCGGGGCTCGGAACTATCTACAAGAGCTTCCGGCGCATGGGCGACGTGATGCTCGGCGAGGGCGGGGAGAACTTTCAGGAAGTGAAGCTGGTGGAGTGCTTCGGTGACAATGTCTTCGTGCTCGGGTTCAAAACCAGCGACTCCCCCCAGACCATCGAGGACGGCGCGAACCAGGGTGAAATGGTGTCGATGTTCCTCCCGCTGGCGCCCAACCCGGTCACCGGCGGGTTCCTCACCTACATCCCGAAGGAGGATGTCCACGATGTCGACATGACCGTCGAAGAGGGGGTCCGGAGCATTCTCACCAGCGGGGTCGCGACTGCCCCAGAGGGGGTCGATTCCCGTCAGCTAACGATGGACGACGTGAAGTTCATCGGCGGAATTGAGTCGCTCAAGCCTGGGTCGGACGGCGACGAAGACGGCACGTGAGGAACACGGCGAAGACAAGTGGCTCATGCTGGCGGCTATCTGACTGCCCTTGCTCGGCACGATCTGAGCAGTCATCTCGAGACTGTGATTCGACTCAACAACGAGCAGTATTGGCTGGACGGCAGGTAGTCTGAACGAGCGTCCTGTCAACAGCTGTCGTTAGGCGACTGTCCACAGTCTTGGTGCCACCCGAAACGTCCAGACGGTGCCCAGTGTGACTCCTATCGGAATGAGCATCAACGTGTAGTATCCGGTGGCTACCGGGTCAGGCGGTGACAGCATCGTCGCACCGACTAGCGAGACTAGACCGGCAAAGCCGAGCGCACCCGTAGCGTGCTGTACTGGTGATGGGTCGTGTACCCGGGGACCGATTCGGTCTCGGTAGTACAGGTACGCAAGGACTGCCGGGACGAACACTGCGACGATTCCGGCAATGATCCGCGCATAGACGGCGGTGCGAGCCTTCGCGTCAAGGTATGTCCATGCACCGATCGCAACGCCCGTGAGGAGTGTGATCGCAACAGGAACTGCCATGATAACCGAGGCCATTATCACTCGAACCATGTGATTTGCTCGTTATAGCTTTTTGTATCTTTATACAGATGAATATAGAATGAATATATCTCGTTGGAATCACAGCATTCATCGGGAAAAGCAAAGGTGCGTCGTGGTTGCTCCACGGGAGCCACAGAGGTAGCCGAGGACTCTCACCGAAACCACGCCTCGCTCCGCTGTCAACTGTCCATCTCGTACCGACAGCCGTCCGGCCGGGCACGGCTGCCGTCCCAGCGGACGGCGTCCTCGACGGCGAGTTTCTCCAGGTGTGCGACGACCGTCGCGCGTGCGAGGTCGTACACGTGTGAGACGTCCTTGTCGTAGGCACGTTCGACGACCTCGTCCGGCGTTCTCGCGCCACTCTCGACGGCCGCCAGCACGCGCGCTTCGCGGTCGAGCCGGTGCTCGATCAGCCGCCGGCACGTCGCACGCGGATCGTCGATGATGGGGCCGTGGGCGGGCAGCAACCGCGCCGGGTTACGGGCGTGCACCCGGCGGAGCGACGTCAGGTACGCGCGCATGTCGCCCCCGGGCGCGCCGACGACGACGCTGCCGCTCGCAACCGCCAGATCGCCGGTCACCAGGTCGTCGCCGACCGCAAACGCGACGTGTTCGGGGGCGTGCCCCGGGGTATCGAGTACGGTCACCGGCGGTGTCGTCGGGAGGATGTCGCCCGGCGAGAACGTGCGATCGGGACGGACACCGGTCGCGTCCGCGAACTCGTCCGTGCGACCGCGGCGCGCCCAGACGGTGAGGTCGAACTCGGACGCGTAGGCAGCGACGCCGCCGACGTGGTCGGGGTGGTGGTGGGTCACCGCCAGGTGGGCCGGCTTCCGGTCTTCGAGGACCGAATCGAGGTCGGCCGACCGGTCGGGGGGATCGACGAGCAGCGGCTCCGTCCCGCCGACGACGTACGCGCAGGTCTCGCCGTCGGGTGCGCGGGTCGGTGCGGCGACGGGGACGCGGCGCACAGTCATGCGACGCTGGTTGGGAGGGGTGCCGGTTAGGCGCGTCGATACGCGCCGCTGGCCGGACGCGGGAGCCACCAGAATCGAAACGCGCTATCGCGCCAGTGTGTAGACCTGCTTGCGCGGGTCCGTGATGCTGCGCCGGGACTCGATCAGTTCCTCCTCGTCCAGCCGGTTCAGCGCGTAGCGCACCGTCCGGTCCGGGAGCAGCGACTCCTCGGCGAGCTCCCCCTGCGGGAGCGGGCCGTCCGTCTCCAGTACTTTCACGACGAGTTTCGCGCTCGGCGGCAGTTCGCGCAACCGCTCGCGGAACTCCGACTCCGACAGATCGCTGGTCGCCTTCCCCGGGTCCTCGACTATCGTGCCCATATGTCCGGTTATCTTTTTCTCTCTTGTAAATCTTGGCTATTAGAGTTCCGAAATCCTAAGAATATTAATTCACTTGGTTAGTCCTTATACATAGCTGCGAGAGATGTTTTTCTTTACGGGTACAGACCCCAACGGGCGTAGTATTATCTGTTCCCGAGCAAATACTACGAATAGTTGTCGTATCGCCTCAGTTATCGTTTCGGACGGGTCGCGTGTCCGGGCGCAACGACGGCGCTCCGGTTGCGCGTGCGAGCCCAGCGACGGCGTTCCGGGACGGTTTCTACTGTCGGACGTGACTCTGTGGAATAGCAAGACACACGAACCGGTGTATTCACACGTTTCATAGTGATTGGACGTGGTCACGAAAATAATCGCAACAATCACTATCACGTCCGACAGTATCAGTATCGTTTTAATCCCGGGGGCGCGAGAAGGTGGACGTGAAAGGGCAGGAGTGGTACCAGGCCGACGAGGTCGCCGAGGCCTACGACGAAAAGCGGTTCTCCCGCGGGGGGCGGCTGATCGACGGACGGGAGAAGGAGGCCGTCCTGCACGCGCTGGGGCCGGTCGAGGGCCGCGAAATCCTCGAGATCGCCTGCGGCACCGGCCGGTTCACCGCGATGCTCGCCGACCGCGGTGCCGACATCGTCGGCCTAGACATCTCGGGGCCGATGCTCCAGCAGGGGCGCGAGCGTGCCCGGGAGGTCGGGGTCGCCGACAACCTCGAGTACATGCGCGGCGACGCCGGCCGCCTGCCGTTCCCGGACGACGCCTTCGACGCGGTGTTTGCGATCCGGTTTTTCCACCTCGCGGACGCGCCGGAGACGTTCATGGCCGAGATGCGCCGCGTCTCCCGCGAGCAGGTGTTTTTCGACACGTTCAACCGGTTTTCCGCCCGCTCGCTGTACAACTGGGCACTCCCGATGGGGTCGCGGCTGTACTCCTCGGGGGAAGTCGAGGCGCTGCTGGACAGCGCGGACCTGGAGCTGGTCGGCGCGGAACACGACTGGATCGGACCCTACGGCTTCTACCGGGAGCTCCCGAACAGTCTCGCCTCGGCGTTCCGCACGCTGGACACCGGGCTCGGATCGACGCCGCTGGGGCCGGCGCTCGCGTCGGTCTCCTACTGGAACGCCCGGCTCTGAGCGGCGTCGGCCGCGTCGGCCACGTCCCGTCAGGGAGGCGTGAAAAGCCATGACAGAAGGCTTTTTGCTCGCGCCGTCGGATCGTTCGCTAGTATGCCAGACGATCTCAACTGGGCCATCGGCGGGGAGGCCGGCGATGGTATCGACTCGACCGGGAAGATCTTCGCACAGGCGCTCTCGCGGGCGGGTCGACACGTGTACACCTCCAAGGATTTCGCCTCCCGAATCCGCGGCGGGTACACTGCCTACAAGATCCGATCGTCCGTGGATCGCGTCGAGAGCGTCGTCGATCGGCTGGACATTCTCATCGCGCTGACCGAGCGGACGATCGACGAGAACATGGACGAACTCCACGAGGGGAGCGTCATCATCTACGACGGCGAGCGGACGACGATGCAGGACGTCGAGATCCCCGAGGGGATGATCGGGCTGGACGTCCCGCTGAAGAGTCTCGCCGAGGACGCCGGCGGCGCGATCATGCGCAACGTCGTCGCGCTGGGGGTCGCCTGCGAGGTCTCCGATTTCCCGATCGAGAACCTCGACTCGGCACTGGAAAAGCGGTTCAAAGACAAGGGGCAGGCGATCGTCGACAACAACAGCAAGGCGGCACGCCTCGGCCAGGAGTACGCAGCCGAGCAGTTCGACTACGACTACGGCTACAGCATGGAGACGACCGACAACGACTACGTGCTGCTCAACGGCGACGAGGCGATCGGGATGGGGGCGATCGCCGCCGGCTGTCGCTTCTACGCGGGCTACCCGATCACGCCGGCGACCGACGTCATGGAGTACCTGACGGGCCGCATCGACCAGTTCGGCGGCACGGTCGTCCAGGCGGAGGACGAACTCGCCGCGATCAACCTGGCGCTGGGCGCGGCCCGCGCCGGCGCGCGCTCGATGACCGCCACCTCCGGCCCCGGGATCGACCTCATGACCGAGACGTTCGGGCTGGTCGCAACCAGCGAGACGCCGATGGTGATCTGTGACGTGATGCGGGCGGGGCCTTCGACGGGGATGCCCACCAAGCAGGAGCAGGGCGACCTCGACATGCTCGTCTACGGCGGCCACGGCGAGATCGAGCGGATGGTGGTCGGGCCCACCTCCGTCGCGGAGTGTTTCTGGAAGACGGTCGAGGCGTTCAACCTCGCCGAGAAGTACCAGCTCCCGGTGTTTCTGGTCTCGGACCTGTCGCTTGCGGTCACCGAGCAGACGTTCCCGCCGGAGACGTTCGACATGGACGAGGTCGAGATCGAGCGCGGCAACGTCGTCGACGAGGCGGAGATCGACTCCTGGCTCGACGAGCAGGGCCGGTTCCAGCCGCACTTCCCCGCCGCCGACGGGATCAGCCCGCGGGCGCTGCCGGGGACGACCGACGGCGCGCACATGACGACGGGCCTGGAGCACGACGCCAACGGCCGCCGGACCGAGGACGAGGAGATCCGCGTCGAGCAGGTCGAGAAGCGCTCCCAGAAGTTCGAGACCGCACGGGAGCGCGAGGACTGGGACTACCGGGAGTTCGGTGACCCCGGCGCCGAGACGCTCGTGCTCTCCTGGGGCTCCAACGAGGGCCCGATGCGGGAGGCGCTGGACTTTCTCGCCGAGGACGGGATCGACGTCCGGTTCATCTCGGTCCCCTATCTGCTGCCGCGGCCGGACCTTTCCGAGGAGATCGCCGCCGCGGAGACGACGATCGTCGTCGAGTGTAACGCGAACGGACAGTTCGCGGACCTGATCGAGCACGACGTGCTCGAGCGCGTCGAGCGTATCAACAAGTTCACCGGCGTGCGGTTCAAGGCCGACGAACTGGCCGAGGAGATCAGACGGCTGGTCGAACCACAGGAGGTAGCACAATGAGCTCCGACATCCGATTCACTGACTTCAAGTCCGACAAACAGCCGACCTGGTGCCCGGGCTGTGGCGACTTCGGGACGATGAACGGGATGATGAAAGCGCTGGCCGAGACCGGGAACGACCCTGACAACACGTTCGTCGTCGCCGGCATCGGCTGCTCGGGCAAGATCGGCACGTACATGCACAGCTACGCGCTGCACGGCGTCCACGGGCGCGCGCTGCCCGTCGGCATCGGCGTGAAGCTCGCCAACCCCGACCTCGAAGTGATGGTCGCAGGCGGCGACGGCGACGGCTACTCGATCGGCGCGGGCCACTTCATCCACGCCGTCCGCCGGAACGTCGACATGAGCTACGTGGTGATGGACAACCGGATCTACGGGCTGACGAAGGGCCAGGCGTCGCCGACCAGCCGCGAGGACTTCGAGACGTCGACGTCGCCGGAGGGGACCCACATGTCGCCGGTGAACCCGCTGGCGCTGGCGCTGGCCTCGGGCGCGTCGTTCGTCGCCCAGACGTTCTCCTCGGACAGCCAGCGCCACACCGAGGTCGTCAAGGAGGCGATCGAACACGACGGGTTCGGCCTCGTGAACGTCTACTCGCCCTGTGTGACGTTCAACGACGTCGACACCTACGACTACTTCCGGGACGCCATCGTCGACGTGAGCGAGACCGACCACGACTCAAACGACAAGGACGCCGCCCGCGACCTGATCACGGACGGCTCCACCGAGTACGTCGGCGTGCTCTACCGGGACGAGGCCTCGGTCCCCTACGAGGAGCGCGAGGGCATCGAGGGTAGCATGGCCGACATCCCCGACGGCGCCCCCGAGGACGCGATGGACCTCGTCCGCGAGTTCTACTGACCACCGTCGAACGTCGGCGGGGCGAGGGGATCGGGCGGTTGCACGCCCCGGTCGCGGCGAACGGGTGTTCGGTGGCTTCAGCGTCAGAAACGACAGTCGGGGGGTTATTTCCCACGACCGCGTACGTCCACTGGCATGGGTGGGCCGCAGTTCCGCGAGGCGAGCGCCGAGGACGCAACGACGCTGCTGTCGATCAAGCGTGCGGCGATCGGCGGGATCGACGCCGACGTCTACGAGGCCGACCAGCTCGACGCCTGGCAGCCCGACGCCGGGGGCGTGTCCGACTTCGAGCGCGCCATCGACAGCGACGTGTTCGACGTCCTGTTGGCCCGGGTCGACGGGAAGGACATCGCCTACGGCGTGCTCAACGCCGACGCCGGGCGCATCGACGCGCTGTACGTGCGGCCCGACTACAGCGGCGAGGGGATCGCGACGTCGCTGGTCGGCCAACTGGAGTCCCGCGCCCGGATGTACGACCTCGACCGGCTGGAGATCGTCTCCTCGCTGAACGCGAAGTCCTTCTACGAGGGCCTCAACTACTGGCAGTTCGACACCAAGACCCGGACTATCGAGGGTGTCGAGCTGCCGTTCGCGATCATGATCAAACACCTCGACACTGGCGACACCGGGTCACCGGACAACGCCGGGCCACGGGACGACGCCGACTCGGACACCCACCCGGACGCCGACACCCAACCGGCACCGGAGTCGCGGGGCTGCTAGTGATTGTACCGGGAGCTTTTGAGGGTGTCACCCCATCACAGCCCATGACCAGCGTCAGCGAGACGTACATCGAGAACCGCGAGCGCGTCCAGCCAGACGACACGAACAACTACCACACCGCCCATGGCGGCAACGTCGTCAAGTGGATGGACGAGGTCGGTGCCATGTCGGCGATGCGCCACGCCGGCGAGAACTGCGTCACCGCCCACATCAACAAGCTGGATTTCAAGCAGCCGGTCCCGCAGGGCAACGTTTGTGTCATCCAGTCGTACGCCTACGCCACCGGCCGGACGAGCATCCGCGTCCGCCTGCAGGCGTTCAGTGCGGACCCCCGGACCGGCACCCGCGAGCAGACGACCGACTCCTACTTCGTGTTCGTCGCCGTTGACGAGGAGCTCTCGCCGACATCCGTTCCCGACCTGAATATCGACTCCGAACGCTGCCGCAGACTCCGAGACGAGGCCCTGGCGGGGGAGTGACCGTCGCCACCGCAGTCTCCAGGTCGCGTGTGAATTTTGCGGATTGGGAAAGATTTAATGCGGTCCCTGGCATTAGTTGACAATCCCCACTGCAAACGTGGAGCACACGGACGTCCCGTCCGGATCGGCGAGAGCCGAGACGGAGCGGGATGGGGGCCGACGCCAACACAGCCGGGAGGCTGTGGAGGCCCAGGTTCCGAAGGAGAACCGCACCGGCCCGGCGCGTCGCCGCCGCGGCGGTGGCGGGAGAAGGCCGAGTACCGGACCACGCGCAAGCGGGGTTCGGGACCACGACAGCACGTCGGTGAAAGCCCGACTCACGCCGGCTTGCGTCGGCAGTGCCGGTGGAAACCGGCTGCCGCCGACAGAGGGCCGCCGACGAGTCCGACGCCCTCGCGGGCGCTCGGACGAACTCGACCGGCCCGTCGACGTCGGCAACACCCGGTGAGACTCCGGGCAAAGCCAGGCGAGCCGGCAACGGCGGTGAAAGCCCGCCGAAAGCTGTCATCGGTCGTGCGGGCCGCGGACAACGTCTCCCGTCCGGTGCATTCCCCGCGTTCGCGGTGGGACCCATTCATACCGCATTCACGCCACACAGCGACGCGTCCGCCGACGAATGTGGGAAGTCCACGTGCGTCTGCTGATACTGGTGACTGTACGTACGTGAAAACTCGAATTGAGAATCCAGGCGGAACGGGTCTGTATCCCCTCCCTACTCCACTCCCTCCGGTCGCCCCGTGGAGGAAGGGGGAGTAGCGCCCTTACCGCAGAAGCTAAGTCGGGAATCGCCCAACCGGGACCATGGAGGATCAGATCAGCCGCGGCCTGGAGGGCGTGGCAGTCGCGGAGACGCGGCTCAGCT
>PXSF01000142.1:0-4271 GCA_003022845.1 Halobacteriales archaeon SW_10_66_29
CGGAGCGTCGTATCGAGAAACTGTACGTCGAAATCGTCGTCAAGCGTGTGTGATTCGGGGGAACCCCCGAATAAATCGATCACGGGTCATGATTACCCTCGCTCCTTCCTCTGGAGTGCAGCTATATAAATGTGTGATCCGTCGTCATCATTTGCCGGCCGGCTGTTGCGGTGCCTCCCGGGACTCGCTGCCCACCTACATCGAGGAGGAACTCCTCGCCCCGTTCGACGGCGGATTAGCTGACTCGCAGCAAAGAAGCTAGCTCACCTGTGCCGACAGGGTGCAAGAACACCACCCTCTCATACGGTCGTTCGTGATTCGTTATTGGGCCCCAGTGCCGAAAATAATCGCAACAATCACTATGATTCCGAAACAATGAGAATCGTCACGGGCTCTCGACAGTCACTCCGTCCTTTTTGTCCCCAGCGACCGAACCCGCACCCATGCCACGCACAGCAGTGATCGCGGGAGTCGGCCCCGGACTCGGGGAATCGCTCGCCCGAAAATTCGTCGACGAGGGCTGCCAGGTCGGCCTGTTCGCGCGGTCGGCATCGTCCGTCGAGGACATCGCCGACGACCTCGGGGAGGACGCCCTGGCCGTCCGGACGGACGTCACGGACCGGGAGCAGGTCGAATCGGGCTTCGAGACGGTCCGGGAGGCGTTCGGGCCCGTCGACGTGCTCGTCAACCACGCCAGCGGTGGCGCCTGGAAGGGACTCCGGGAGATCGACCCCGGGGAGTTCGAGCGGGCGATGGCGGTCGGGCCGGCGGGCGGCCTGCACTGCTCGCAGGAAGCCGTCGCCGACATGCAGGAGGAGGGCGGGACGATCATCTTCACCGGCGCGACGTCGGCCGTCCGGGGCCGCGGCGGTGCGATCGGGTTCAGCGCCGCCAAGTTCGCCGTCCGCGGGATGGCCGAGTCGATGGCGCGCGAACTCGGCCCCGAGGGGATCCACGTCGCCCACGTCGTCATCGACGGCCAGATCGCGACGCCCGGGGCGGTCGCCGGCACGGATCGCGACGCGGAGGAGTTCCTCGACCCCGACGCCATCGCCGACTCCTACTGGCACCTCGTCGAACAGGAACGCTCCTCGTGGACGCTGGAACTCGACCTGCGTCCGCACGTCGAGGCGTTCTGACGGCCGTCGAGGCGTTCTGACGACCACGAGCGACCGGAGAGCCCGGGTCCCCGGTGAATCACCTACCCGGGGTCGTCCCGATCGTGCTCGCATTCGCGGCCGTTACCGCGATCCGGGCTGTGGTCGCTGCCCCACCGCAGCATCTCGGCGATGACGGGCTCCAGCGCGCGGCCGCGCTCGGTGAGTGCGTACTCGACGCGCACGGGGCTATCGCTGACCTGGTCGCGCTCGACCAGGCCGGCCTCGTCGAGGTCGGTGAGGGCCTGCGAGAGCATCTTCGAGGAGACGCCGTCGATCCGATCCTTCAGTCCGCTGAACCCCATCGGCCCGTCGCGCAGCAGCCGGTACACGACGACCGGGTGCCACTTGCGGCCGACGATCTTCTGCATCTCGTGGAGTACATGTTCCCCGTCGGCGAACACCGGCTGTCCGACTCGCGTCTGCGGGTGCGTGTCGTTGCGTGAACGCATCACTAGCGGCGACGGCAGACACGCCCCTTAAGCTACCCTGGCCGTGTATCGTCGGCCCCCAGCCCCGGTAGTTTTTTGTTGGTTCATACGGTCGTGCGTGATTATTTTCAGCACTGGGGCCCAATATCGCCAGTTTCACGGGCTGAAACGCCCAACACGCGATTCTATGGCGGTAAACAGTCACGCACGACCGTATGAAACACACCCGCTACTCGGGCGACCACTCGCAGGCGTCGCCGAGCGCGAGGTCCCGCTCGTCGATGTACGCCGACAGGCAGGCGAAGTTACAGAAGTAACTCGGCGCGCCGCAGTCGGCGGTGCAGTCCCGCACGCAGATCGGGTCGTGCTCGAAGATCGGTAATCCACAGTACGCGCACGATTCGTCGGTGTCGGGGGTGTCGATCGTCGTTGTCATGGCTGTCATGAGGAACGCGAGCAAGAAGATGATTGCGTTGTACTGCACGGTCCGACAGCCGTCACCCCGGACGCCGCTGGTCGATTCGGGGTACCGCAGCGAAACCGGCCGTTTTTGCCCTGTCCGGTTGAACCACACCCATGACCGACTGGCGAGCGACACTCGAACAGGAACGCGCGGCCAAAGACGAATTTTTCAGCGAACACCCGCACTCGCCGATCCCCGACGACGAACGGTCGTCGTTCGAGGGGCTGCGGTACTTCGAGCCCGACCCCGACCTGCGGTTCGAACTCGGACTCGACAGCTTCGTCGCGCCGTCGACGATCACCGTCGAGACGACCCAGGACCGCAGTCAGCACTACGAACAGATCGGCGAGTTCTCGTTTACCGTCGACGGGACCGACTGCACGCTGACCGCCTTCCAGTCCGCCGGCGAGGATGAAGAGAGCCTGTGGGTGCCGTTCCGCGACGGGACGAACGGCGAGGAGACCTACGACGCCGGCCGGTACCTCGACCTGGGGCCCGAGGAGCGCACCGACGACGGCTGGGTGCTGGATTTCAACAGTGCCTACAGCCCCTTCTGTGCGTTCTCGGACGCCTACGAGTGTCCGCTGGTGCCGACCGAGAACTGGCTCGACGTCCGGATCGAGGCCGGCGAAAAGTACCCGCCGCGGGAGTGATACGGTCGTTCGTGATTCGTTACCGCTACGGTGTCGCAATTCGTGCGTCACAGCCCGGTAAACGCCCGATATGACGAGACAGTCCCGAAAATAGTCACGAACGACCGTATGAGCGCAGCGGCGGCGCCGCCACGGCTTCCGCTCTCATAGTGATTGTTGCGATTATTTTCGTGACCACGTCACATGAACGGTTGGTTCGCGGGCTGAAGCCCATGAATTGTGACTCCCCGGCGGTAACGAGTCACAACAATCACTATGAGTTCTGACGGTTTGTTCCGGTGCAGTCTAACAATTTATCAGGCCTTCAAATTATAAATTCACATAGACAAATAGGACATAGTAAAATACCTAGTTTTAAGTAATAGCGCTTAGAATAGAAAATCGGAATGAAAAAATCCAGAAGACAGGTCCTCAAAGTGGGGGCCACTGTAGCGGGTGGGGTACTCTTACCAGGAATCAGTGCGGCACAAGAACAAGTAAAGGTAACCCCAGGGGAACGGAATAATCCAACGATTCGACTGAGAGGAACGTACGAAAATCCGATAAGCGTCGATGAAATTGAAAATAAAAAAGACAAAGTACTAAAAAAGGCGGTTGAAACGAATGATCAGCGAGGCGAAACACTCACAGCCTCAGTTGCACCACCAGAGGGATCGAAGGTGGTCGCTTACCACTGCGAGTTAGTAGATGGAGTACCACATGAATGGGTTGGCACAGTTGGACGGCCGTCCTCTGACAAACGAGTGGATGAAATAGGGCTAGATAACGTAATCAAAAAAGATGAAAAGAAGATAAAAAATAACGCAGATATCTATAGTAATACTGTAGACAAAGACCCTCAAGTAGCAAGAATGCAAACCAGAGATGTGAGCGACGACTACCAGGCCGCAGGAAATATCGCGGCAACAGCGTCTCATGACTTTGATGACTGGAAGGTAAAAGTCAACAGTAGTTACGACGATGCTTCGGGTGGGAATGAGTGTATCTGGCTTGTAGACGTAAAGAAGAACCCTGATAATCCTTCAGAATGGGCCATGAAGCTCACGACTGACATGTATCCGGATCGGGATTCCTTCTTTGTGATGAGAAACGACCATTGCAAACAAAAGTTCGACTTTAATACCTCTAGAATCGGCCAACTCGAAGATTGGGAGCCAAAAAACAGTGTAGGAACGATTTCCGATTCAGCCAGCTTGAGTCTTGGTTCAGACGGAATAGTTACTATCGGTACGAGTTCAACTACAATAGATTCAGAGTTAGATTACAATGATAAGTCGTACAGGCCTTCGGGGAAGGTAAAACACAAAACTGAGGTCAATGGCGATCTGTCGAAGAATACTGTCGTTCTTCATCAGTCAGCTTCACTCAGTGGGGTTGACTCAAAAAGTGGTGCGAACCTGATGGGTCCCAACTTGTTAAGCAAGGCCAGATTCAATCAAAAAGGTACATTGAATGCTGAGAAAGTAAAGAAAGATAATTATAGGATCTATTGGAAATAATAAAAAGCAGTCACACAACCCACTGTTCGGCTGATTTGGCAGTCGGGAATGCGTCTCTGGGCTTTTCT
>PXSF01000142.1:4492-13465 GCA_003022845.1 Halobacteriales archaeon SW_10_66_29
ATCAACCGTTTTCCATTTCCCGCAGCGTGCGGTCTATCCTCTCTATAATTTCGTCATTACCTGGGTTATGATCCCAAGTACTGACGTATTTTGAGACGATCGATCCACCGTACCATCTAGATTGGAGCATTGCGACGTCCGACGACGGAGGGCCTCCGTCTCTCATATTCCCAGCAATTTCTTCGTACGCGTCACTCTCAGCCCACACGTCCCAGATTCCGCTCACTTCCTCACTAGTGCCGAACACTGCGACACCGTGCCGGTCTTCGAGCCAGCGGACGACCTGTTCGGCAGTCGTCTCTGTAGCAGCGGACAGTACAATGAAATCGGCATCGTCCGGCGAGGAAACGCTCTGGACAGCGTCGGGAAGTTGCAACTCGATATCCTCGCCAACGTAGAGGACTTGCTGCTGGATCTGATCATACTCCGAGTCACCTTTATTAGAACTATCATCGGAGGCTGAATTAAGACCGCTCACACATCCAGCTAATCCACTCATCGAGAGGCTCGACAGGAGGGCCAGTGCATTTCTTCGACTAATGTCCATATATTTTGGTTATTTTCTCTAGCATAAAAGTCTTGTGCTGGTTGCCAAAAGAGACCTCGACGAGCAGCAAGCGGCCGGTTTTGGATGCGAAGTCCTCGATGGCAGTGACGTTTCCGGCTCAGGACTCCGGCTGGAGTCGTTGCAGGATCGGAACCGCCGCGATTTTCTCCTCGTCCAGCCGGTCCCAGGCAATTCCCTCGGGTTTCTCCGTCGGGCCGTCCGTCCGGATCGACCGCTCGGGCGTCACCAGCCAGTCCATCGGGACGTCCTGGGGCGTCGTCGGCACGTCTTCGTCGACGACCTGGCGCTCGTGGACCGTCGTGACGGTCGTCGTCGCGTCGTCGACCAGGTCGAACGCCCGGAGGATCGCAAACTCCAGGTCGCTGTATCCTTCGCCTTTCCCGACGCGGGCGCCCTCGTCGGTGACGGCGACGCTGCCCGACACCACGAGGTCGACCGGCTCCATCTCCTCCGGGCCGACCTGGACGCCGGCCTCCGCGGAGCCGCCGACAGTCGTCGCGTCGTCGATGTCTTCCACCTCGTCGGGAGCGAGCCGGAGAAAGCAGTCCGCCTCGCGCAGGCGCGGGACGGCCATGTAGAGGGTCTTGCCCGCCCGCAGCGCCGCCCGTCGGACCGGCAACTGGGGGGCGTCGGGGTTGGCTTTCACGACGGCCGTGTCCTGCCAGGCGTCGAGGTCGGTCAGCCGGTCGGCGGCCTCCTTCGCGCCCGCAAAGTTCGGGATGCGGCCGTGGGGCGGGAACGGGAACCGCGCCTCGCCACTCTCCTCGAGGTCGTCCCAGACGCGCTCGCGGAGCTTCTGCTTGTCCATGCGCCCCGTTGGTCCGCCCCGAGAATAACTCCCCCCGTTCACTCGGCGATCGCGTCCGCCAGCGTCCGGCCCGCATCGGTCAGGTCGGTCCCCTCGTCCTCCCGGGAGATGAACCCGGCGTCCACCAGCTTCGGAACGTGGACGTGGTACAGCTGGAGGTGGATCCGCTCGACGGACTCGGGACTGACGGCCATCCGAACCCCTAACAGGGCCCGTCACCTACACCGGGCGAATGGAAGTCGCGCTGATCACGGCCGGTGAGGAACTGCTCGCGGGCGACACCGAGAACACGAACGCGACGTGGCTCGCCCAGCGGCTCACCGAGCGCGGCGTCACGGTCACGCGCATCCTCGTGATCCCGGACGACCGCGAGACGCTCACCGAGCACGTCCGGGCGTACAGCGACCAGTGGGACGCAGTGATCGTCACCGGCGGCATCGGCAGCACGCCCGACGACGTGACGATGGAGGCGGTCGCGGGCGCGTTCGACCGCGACCTGGTCGTCGACGATCTCGCGCTGGAGGCGGTCCGCCGGCGCCTTGAGGAGCTCCACGAGCGGGTGCCGGATCTTGAGGTCGACGTCGACGAGCGCGCCGAGGCGAGCGTCCCGGCGGGGAGCCGTCCGCTGCTCAACGAGGAGGGGCTGGCGCCGGGCTGCGTCCTCGAGAACGTGTACGTTCTGCCGGGGATCCCCGGCGAGATGACGGCGATGTTCGAGTCCGTCGCCGAGGAGTTCGACGGCGAAACGGTCTCGGAGACGCTGTACACCGTCGAACCCGAGTCGAACATCGTGCCGGCGCTCCGGGACGCCCGCGAGCGCTTCGGCGTGAGCGTCGGCTGCTACCCCGACCGGGAGGCGCGGTTCAACCGGCTGAAGCTGACGGGCACCGACGCCGACGCCGTCGCGGCTGCGGCCGCGCGGCTCCGCGAGGAGATCGACGCGAGCGAGACGCCCGTCGAGCGCGACTGGGTCGAGTGAGCGCCAGCGGCGAAAACGGGCGGGCGGGGCGTCAGCGAGTGGACGGCCGGAACACCGGACGCTCACCGGATCGAAAGCAGGTGGGACAAAAACGGGGAGCTGGGATGCAGGAGCTCAGGCGGACTGGCCTGCCGCGTCCCCGTAGCACGGCGGGCCGTTCCGCTACGACGGTCTCCGGGCGTGACCGGGCACGTGTCACAATCCCGGCACCTGCACCAATGCGGGGACACCACATTGTTATCCGGCTACTGCGACCATCTCTGTGGCATAATGGCTGCGTTTACCGTCGGACTAGCAACCTCCTACTCCCGAACGCTGCTCGCTCGACAGGCTCGCGTCCCGCCGAACGGTAACCCAGTCACGGGGACGCAGTCTGCCGGTAGGCGGACCATACGGGTCAGATTGCTGTCTTCAGAACCCGGACAGAGCCGTCCACTCCCGATACCAGCGGTCCGGATGGAGCTGCCCGCTCTGGACACCAGCAGTCCGAATAGAGCCGTCCGCTCCAGCCGCAAACAGTTCGGCTGGGACAAACGGTATGGCCGTCGGGACCGGACCGTAGCGTATGGAACTCGTTTCGGTCGCGGCCGTCGCGGACAACCTGGCCATCGGCCAGGACGGGGACATCCCGTGGGAGAGCATCCCCGAGGACAGGGAGCAGTACCGCTCGCGGATCGCCGACGATCCGGTGATCCTCGGGCGGCGCACGTTCGACTCGATGCGCGACGACCTGCCCGGCAGCGCACAGATCGTCATGAGCCGCTCCGAGGGGGCGTTCGATGTCCAGACGGCCCACCACGCCGCCGACGTCGAGGCGGCGACCGACCTCGCGGACGAACTCGGCGACGACGTCGCCTACGTCATCGGCGGTGCGGCGATCTACGAGCTGTTTCTCCCCCACGTCGACCGGATGGTGCTGAGCCGCGTCCCCGGCGAGTACGAGGCCGACACGTTCTACCCCGAGTGGGACGACGACGAGTGGGAACTGGTCGCGGAGACGCCGTCCGACGAGTTCACGCTCCAGGAGTGGGAACGGAGCCAGGAAACATCGTAACTACGAGCGGTGCGTCGAAGAGAATCTTCGCTGCGATGAGGACGGGCCCGTCGCAAAAAAACGGAGATTCGCTACGCGATCATACTGATTGTTGTGAGTCTTTACCGCCGGGGAGTTACAATTCGTGGGGCTCAGCCCGCGAACCAACCGCTCACGTGACGTGGTCACGAAAATAATCACAACAATCAGTATCAGTCGTCGCTCGGCGCGGCGGCGCCGCCGTCCTCGTGCTGCTGGCGGACGTACGGCAGCCGGCCGCCGGCCGCCAGGATCGCGCGCTCGCGCTCGCTGGCGTCCAGCACGGCGGTCGCCTCCCAGTCGTCGTTCACGCGGACGGTGAACTCCTCCTGGCCGGAGCGAACGCCGGCGTTGACGTCGTCGACGATCTCGATGTCGTCGCCCTGGTCGATGTTCTCGTAGGTCTCCTCGTCGATGAGCAGCGGGATCAGCCCGAAATTAAAGAGGTTCGCGCGGTGGATGCGGGCGAAGCTCTGGGCGAGCACGCCCTCGACGCCGAGGTGCATCGGACACATCGCCGCGTGCTCGCGGGAGGAGCCCTGGCCGTAGTTCTGGCCGGCAACGAGGAAGCCCCCGTCGGAGCGCTTTGCGCGGTCGGCGAAGGTGTCGTCGACCCGCGAGAGGGTGAACTCCGAGAGCCGCTCGATGTTCGAGCGGTACATCAGGATCTCCTGGGTCGCGGGGATGATGTGGTCGGTCGTGATGTTGTCACCCATCTTCAGCAGCGCCGGCCCCTCCAGTTCGGACTCCAGGGGGTCTTTCAGCGGCACGTCGCCGATGTTCGGCCCCTTGATGAGGTCGTCGTCGGGCGCCTCGTCGGGGGCGATGAGGTCGGCTTTCGAGCCGTCGAACTGCTCGGGCATCTCCAGGCCGGGGTCTTCGAGGTCGCCCAGTTCCTCCGCCAGGTCGCGCGGGTCGACGATCTCGCCCGCGATCGCGGAGGCGGTCGCCACTTCCGGCGAGCAGAGGTAGACGGCGTCGTCCTCGATCCCCGACCGGCCCTCGAAGTTGCGGTTGAACGTCCGCAGCGAGACCGAATCCGAGGCGGGAACGTGGCCGTTGCCGATACACGCGCCGCAGGTGGCCTCCGAGAAGTTCACCCCGGCGGCCATCATCTCGGCGACCCAGCCCTCGCGGGCCAGCAGTTCCGAGGACTGCTTGGAGCCGGGGGCGACGATCATCCCGGTGGTCTGGTTGACCGTCCGCCCTTCGAGCATCTTCGCGGCCGGCAGGATGTCCTCGAAGGCGCCGTTGGTACAGGAGCCGATGATGACCTGGTCGACCTCGATCCCTTCGACCTCGCGGACCGGAACGACGTTGTCCGGCATCGACGGCTCGGCGATCAGCGGTTCGAGCGCCGAGAGGTCGACGACGACCTCGTCGTCGTACTCCGCGTCCTCGTCGGGCTGGAGCTCCACGTACTCCTCGGCCCGCCCGAGGCGTCCGAGGTAGTCCCTGGTGTGCTCGTCGGTCGGGAAGATCGAGGTGGTCGCGCCCAGCTCGGTCCCCATGTTGGTGATCGTCGTCCGCTCGGGGACCGTCAGCGTCTCGACGCCCGGGCCTGTGTATTCGAGCACCTTGCCGACGCCGCCCTTGACGGTGAGCCGCCGGAGCAGCTCCAGGATGACGTCCTTGGCGGTCGCCCACGCGGGGAGTTCGCCTTCCAGGCGGACGTTGACGACCTCGGGCATCTCCGTGTAGTAGGGTGCGCCGCCCATCGCGACGGCGATGTCGATCCCGCCGGCGCCGATGGCGAACTGGCCCATCCCGCCCGGCGTCGGGGTGTGCGAGTCCGAACCCAGTAGCGTCTTGCCCGGCGCGGCGAAGTGTTCCTTGTGCACCTGGTGGCAGATGCCGTTGCCCGGCCGCGAGAAGTGCGCGCCGAACGTGCCGGCAGCAGAGCGGAGGAACCGGTGGTCGTCGGTGTTCTTGAAGTCGAACTGGTACGTCTGGTGGTCGCAGTACTGGGCGGCCAGCTCGGTCTGGACTTCGTCGATCCCCATCGCCTCGAACTGCAGCCAGACCATCGTGCCCGTCGTGTCCTGCGTGAGCACCTGGTCGACCTCGAGACCGATCTCCTCGCCGGGTTCGAGTTCGCCCTCGACGAGGTGGTCCTCGAGGATTTTCTCGGTGAGTGTCTGTCCCATAGCGTCCCAATCTCCGCTATCCGGAGGTAAAAAAGGTGCTGTTGCGTCCGTTTCCTCGTCCACGCAGGCGGTCCCCGCCCGATCGGGGTCGTTTCGTGGGCGCTCGCCGGACCGGTAGCGTTTTGCACGCCTGCGCCCCACCACCGGCCATGTTCAAAAGCGGCCAGTTCGTCGCCGACCACCTCGGCGACCTCCGCCCGGCGCAGATACAGCCCAACGGTGTCGACCTCCGGCTCGGCGCCGTGTTCGAACAGACGGCCCCCGGCCGGATCGGGCGCGACGGCACGGCGATCGGCGACCGGCGCGAGATCGAGTCGATCGACGGCGTCTACCGCCTCTCGCCCGGCGGCTACGTCGTCCAGTACGCCGACCGCGTCCGCATCCCCGAGGGCCACGTCGGCTTCCTGTACCCGCGGTCGTCGCTGCTGCGCAACTCCTGCATGCTCGACACGGCGGTGTGGGACGCCGGCTACGAGGGCCGCGGCGAGGGGCTGCTGGAAGTCCACCACGGGATCGAACTCGAACGGGACGCCCGGATCGCCCAGCTCGTCCTCGCCGAGGCGAACCACGAGTCCGAGTACGACGGCGCCTACCAGGGCGAGAACGTCGGAGACCACTGACACAGATATGTATTTCCACCTGTTCAAAATATTAATACACCTTTTTATCCATTTAAACATCAGAGTTATCCGTGCGGAATGTTAACACTGCCTGCCGGTGGGGGGATACCCGGCCTGTGCCTCTGACAAGTCTCGACCGGTCTCCTCCTCCAACCGGCCTCATACTGTCGGTCTATGGGATGGTAAGATACGCAAACCGGTGTATTCACCGGGGTGGTTCTGTTCACGATGTCTGGGAGTACTGCTCGACCCACTCGTCGAGCGTGATGCCCATCGCGGCCTGCGTGATCGCGTTCGAGGACGCGGAGTTGGCGCTCTTGAGGAGTTCGGCCTCCAGGGTCCGCTTCGGGACCTCGCCGAGGAAGTGCGGGATCGCCCGCTGGACCGACAGCGGGCAGCCGACCTCGTGGGCCAGCGCGTAGCCTGACAGCGAGTGGGGCACTTCCTCGCTGGCGTACGTCCCGTCGGGATCATCGAGCACCTCGTCGTCGACGTGGTCGACGTACTCGTAGCACTTGCCCACGTCGTGGAGGAGGGCGGCGGCGACGATGGTGTCGATATCCGGGTCGGCGCCGTGGAAGTCGCGCTGCTGTCCGGCGGCGTCGAGCGCGATGCGGGTCACGCCGCGGACGTGCTCGACGTTCGAGACCTCGTGGATGTTCCAGGCGTAGGGGACGTCCTCGATGTCCCGCCAGCCGCCGCGCTCCAGCGCGAGCACCCACGCCTCGATCACCTGCTCGCGCAGGGAGTCGCTGTCGATCTCGTCCAGTTCGGGGAACGCGTCCTCGACCTGGCCGGCGTAGTCGGTTTCGACGGCGTCGGTCCCGGAGTCGTCCTCGGCCATCCTCACACCTCGTCTTTGACGACGCGCTCGCGGCCGATGAACCGCGGCCGCTCGTCGATAGCGAGGAAGTTGTCGACGTCCTCGCGCGCGTCCTTGGCCTTGCCCTTCTCGGGGTCGTAGTCCCGCGAGCCCTCGCTGCCCAGCGCGTCATAGAGTTTCTCCAGGTCCTCGAAGTACAGTTCGGCGACGCCGTCGAACTCCGCGTGTTCGGGGTCAGCCGGGAGGACGGTGTTGTACTTCACGACGCCCTCGATTTCGCGGGCGATTGGGGTGTGGTTGGTCTGCCAGTAGTCGACGAACTCCTCGTGGGTCATGCCGTCCTGGCGGACGAGAAACGCCGAGTGCTTGTAGAGGCCGTCGGTGTCACCGGACTTCGTCGGGTTGCCAGTGGAGCTTTGCTCCACGCTGTCGCCGTCGACCTCGTCTTTCTGGACGGTCTCCTCGCCGATGAAGCGGGGGCGCTCCTCGATCGCGAGGAAGTTGTCGACGTCCTCGCGGGCCTCCTTCGCTTTCCCCTTCTCGGGGTCGTAATCGCGGGAGCCGGGGCTGCCGAGCGCGTCGTACAGCGCGTCGAGGTCCTCGAAGTACAGTTCGGCGATCCCGTCGAACTCGGCGTGGTCGGGTTCGGTCGGGAGTACCTGGTTGTAGCGCACGACGCCCTCGATCTCGCGGGCGATGGGGGTATGGTTCGTCTGCCAGTACTCGACGAACTCCCCGTGGCTCATCCCTTCCTTTCGGACGAGCAACGCGATATGTTTGTACATCAGGGCTCACTTCACCTGGCAGGCCAATAAACCCGGGGAACCCTCTCTCGGAGACCACGTTACCAGCACCCACTCGAAGGCGGAGGCGAAGAGTTTTAACGCATCTGTCGCGTATTTGCGGTTATATTATGCAGCACGTGAAGGTTCCAGACGACCGCATCGGGGTTCTCATCGGTCGTGGTGGCGAGACGATGCGCGAGATCGAGGAGCGGGCGGAGGTTCGGCTGGACATCGACTCGGAGTCGGGCAACGTCCGCATCGAGATGGTTGGCGACCCGGTCACCGCGCTGAAGGGGCCGGACATCGTCAAGGCAATCGGCCGCGGGTTCGCGCCCGAGGACGCGCTGGAACTGCTGGAAGACGAGATGATGATGTTCGAGATCATCGACATCGACGCCGCGGCGCGCAACAAGAACGACCTGCGGCGCCAGAAGGGCCGGCTCATCGGCGAGGACGGCCGCACCCGGGAGCTGATGGAGGAGCTCACCGGCGCCTCCGTGGCGATCTACGGCTCGACGCTGGGCGTCATCGGCGGCCCACAGCAGGTCGAAGCCGTCCGCGAGGCCGCCGAGATGATCCTCGACGGCGCCCCGCACGGCTCGGTCTACTCGTTTCTCGAACGCAAGCGCAACGAGCTGAAACACAAGGGCATGGAGTATCACCAGTACCACGGGTGACGGCGCCCGCTGGGCGACTCCCTATAGTACCACTTGCCAGTCCGAGACTATCCGCACAGCCTTTTACCCCGCGCCGAGTACTACCGGACATGTCCGACCGTCCCAATCCATTCAGCGAGATCGAACAGCTGATCGACGAGTTCACGCAGTTCGGCAGCCCGCTGGACCGCAACCGCAAGCTCCACGTCGCGGCCGGCACGCTCGCGACCGAGCACGAGGGCCGGTACGTCACCCGCGAGCGCGCGACCGACGCGGTCGAGCGGACGATACAGCTGCCGGCGGCCGTCGACGAGGAGGGCACCGAGGCCAGCTACGACCGCGGCGTCCTCACCGTCCGGCTGCACAAACTCACCGGCAGCGGCGACGGCACCGAAATCCCCGTCAACTGAAAACCGGGCACCGTTAACTTAGACAGACGTTCCACGTCCAGGCGAACTGTTTCAGCCAGTTGTTTGTGGTTTCGACATCGTGTCCGGTGAAGGAGGCGTAGAACG
>PXSF01000143.1:0-2132 GCA_003022845.1 Halobacteriales archaeon SW_10_66_29
GAGGCGGCCGTCGCCGACTACGCCGAGGCAATCGACGCGCCCGCGACCGACCCAGTCCGCTACGACGCCGACGACGTGCTCGACGCGCTGCTGTGAGCAGAGATCGTGTTTCTACCGCCTTCACAATCCAGCGAGAAACTGCTGACCCAACAGTTGTCGCCCCTGGCGGACTGAAAGGGCGAGGCCGCGTCGCGGTCGCTGAGCGGGCCCTACCCGAGCGAAGCGAGGGGATCCCGCTCAGCGCGAGCCGGGAGGCCGAGCGGAGAGCGAAGCGATCCGCGAGCCGCGAGGCGGCCGAGGGCTTTCTGCGTCACCACTCCGGATTTTCGTCGTCCAACTCCGAATTACCACACTGAAACCACTCCAAAGTGCAAAACCTCTTAGTCGCGTCCCGTCGAATCAGTCAGTATGAACGTCACCGCCGCACTCGCGCTCGCCCTGATCTCCCTCGACGCGAACACCATCGTCGTCCTCACCGTGTTGCTGCTGATCCTCGGGTTCATCTTCTTCGTGTACCTGCTGCTCCGGCGGACCGCCCAGGGGTTCAAAGAAGGGATGAAGCAGGGATAACGCGGTCGCGACTTGGCGGACGAGTGTAGCGATTCGCGGGCCTAACGGACGAGTGTAGCGATTCGCAGGCCTGGCGGACGTGGCGAAGCTGTGTCTCGACGGGGCGTCCACCTTTCGTCAGGCCTTTAGGTCGGTATCGACTCTCTAGGCCATGGACTACGACACCTCACTCGATAGAGCCTACGACGCGCTGCCCGATCAGGCGGGGTCAGAGAGGGACCGACTCTCCATCCCCGATCCGGTCGGCGAGACGGACGGCGCGTTCACGCGACTGACGAACCTCGACGAGATCGCCGACGCGGTCAACCGCGATCCCGAGCACCTCCACCGCGCAATCCAGCGCGCTCTCGGCACGAGCGGCCAGTTCGACGGCGACCGCGCCCGGTACAACGGCTCGTTCGACGTCGCGGACTTCGAGGCTGCCATCGACGGCTACGTCGCGGAGTTCGTCACCTGCTCGGAGTGTGGCCTCCCGGACACGGTGCTGAAAACCGAGGACGGCATCGAGATGCTGCGCTGCCAGGCCTGCGGCGCGTTCCGCCCCGTCCAGAAGAAAAAAAGCCGCCACTCCGGCGCCTCCCAGAACGAGATCGAGGAGGGCAAAACGTACGAGGTCCAGATCACCGG
The DNA here is from genome assembly GCA_003022845.1 of Halobacteriales archaeon SW_10_66_29. Classification (GTDB taxonomy): domain Archaea; phylum Halobacteriota; class Halobacteria; order Halobacteriales; family Haloarculaceae; genus Halovenus. Next base: position 1,198 of record PXSF01000143.1, read on the forward strand.
CACCGGCCGCAAGGGCGACGGCGTCGCCGAGCGTGGTTCCTATACGATTTTCGTCCCGGGCGCACGCGAAGGCGACACCGTCCGCGTCGTCATCGAGGACACCAGCGGCAACCTCGCGTTCGCTCGGAAAGTCTGAGTTTTTCGACTGCTTGCGGTTCTTCTGTTGCAGTTTTGGTGTGATACTGGCATTGCAGCAACGACAACAGCGTGACGCAGAAAGCCCTCGGCGCGCTCGACCCTCCGGGGCTCTCACGGCTCGCTCCGCTCGCCGTTCGAGCATTCAGTGGCCTCCCTGCGGTCGGCCGCCCGCTTGCTGCGCGCTTCCCTCGCTCACTCCGTTCGCTCGGTCCAGTGCTTGCTACGCCCGGGAGGGATCGACCGCGCCTCGCCCTTTCAGTCCGCCAGGGATGATGGCTGTTCAGTCGGCAGAAACCTGGCGGTTGGCCAGCCGGCAGAAACCCGGTGATTAGTCAATCGGCAGAAAAACGGTGGAACAGCCGTTATTTGCGGAAGAATGCTTCGAGGCGCTCGGCGGCCGTCTCGACGCGGGGGGTGACCAGCGCGAAGCGGATCCACTCGGCGCGGGACTCCCCGAACGCCTCGCCGGGCATCCCCGCGACTCCGGCCTCGTCGATCAGGCGCTCGACGTTGTCGAACGTCCCGGGGTAGTCGGGGAACCGCGCCATGACGTAGAACGCGCCCTCCGGCTCGGTGTACTCGGCGCCGACGTCGTCGAGTGCGGCGGTGACGGCGTCGATCCGGTCGGTGAGCAGCTCGCGGGTCGCCTCGTAGTACTCGGGGCCGGTGTTCCGCAGCGCGTGCAACACGGCGGTCTGGGCGGGGCGCGAGCCAGTCACGTTCGTCAGCATGTGCCGGGTCCGTGCGCGTTCCATCAGCTGCCCGTTCGGCCCCTCGGGGTGCGGAAAGACCGCGTA
>PXSF01000143.1:2282-3859 GCA_003022845.1 Halobacteriales archaeon SW_10_66_29
GTGTCGGGATCGAGGTGGCCCGTCTCGTCGACCGGGACGTAGCTGGCCTCGGCGCCGATCATCGACGCCCGCCCGGCGTAGTAGGGGTAGACGGGGTCGACCAGCAGGATCTCCTCGCCCGGCATCGTCCGGTACCCCTCGGTCATCGCCAGGTGGTTCGCCTCGCCGGTGCCGTTGGTGATGATCACCTGCGAGCGGTCCACGCCGCGGCGAGCCGCGATCTCCTCGCGGAGCTCCGGGAGGCCGACGCTGGCCTGGTACTGGAACTCCCCCGGCGAAGCGTCGGCGTAGGTGTGTAGCCCCTCCCGCAGCGCCTCCGGGGGCTCCCAGTCCGGGCTCCCGCTGACCATGTCGACCACGTCCCGGTCGGCCTCGCTGGCGTACTTCATCACCCGGAAGAACTGCGGCGTCTCGTAGTCCATACCCCTCCCTGGGACCGCCCACTACCTGTGTGTTACGGCGTGGCCGCCGGGGACCGGGCAGCGTTCCGCAGCCGTCCGGACCGGGCGCGACGTTCAATACTGCGCCGCCGGTACCGCTACGCGGCGGCGATGACGAGTAGTTACCCCACTGAGCCCCGTCTGATGACGACTCTCCACCGAGCCGCCACTCGAATCCAGGATCGAGCCATTTTACCCTGCGCGGCCGCTGGGGAGCGTATGGGATTCGGAAGCTACGATGAGTCCGAGCAGAAAGATCAAAACGTGGACGCCGACGGGAGCAAGGCCGTCAACATCCACGAATCGGATCACGACGGCGAAGTCAGCTTCGAGACGGAGCTCTCGACCGGGGACCTCGTCGACAAGCTCGACGAGATGAAAGACGACGACGAAGAGTAACTTTCGGCTCAAGGGTCCAGATCCGGAAACCGGCCAGTCTGGAACACCATCGGATAGTCCGCGATCAGCCCGTCGACGCCCGCCTCGATCGGCGCGGTCGCCTCCTGCCAGGTGTCGATCGTCCAGACGTTGACCTCCCGGCCCTCCGCGTGTGCCGTCTCCACGAACGCCTCGTTGACGAGTTCGTAGTGGGGGTTCACCGCCGCTGCGCCGAGGTCGCGGGCGAGGGCGACGTGCCGCTCCGGGTTCCCGGCGAACACCGGTGCCACGTCGACCGACGGATCGACGTCACGGACCGCCCTCAGCGCGTCGGGATCGAACGACGAGACGTAGAACGCCCCCGGATACTGGTGTGCGATCCGCAGCGCCCGATCGGCGAACTCCTCCCAGTCCAGCGGGCCGGGGTCCTTGAACTCGAGGTTGACCGTGACTGTCGGATCGGTCGCGTCGAGTACCTCCGACAGCGTCGGGATCCTCTCCCCGGAGTCGAGCACTTCGGCCCCGCGCACCCTTTCGGCGGGCGTCTCGGCGACAGCGCCGGATTCGTCGGTGAGGTCGTCCAGCCTGGCGTCGTGGAACACGACAATCTCGCCGTCGCTGGTCGCCTCGAGATCGATCTCGAGCCGGTCGGCGCCGAGGCGGGATGCCCCGACTGCCGCAGCGACCGTGTTCTGGGGGAACAGGTCCCTGTACCCGCGATGCGCCGTCACGTGGACCTCGTGGCTCCCGGTCCGGCCG
>PXSF01000144.1 GCA_003022845.1 Halobacteriales archaeon SW_10_66_29
TGAACGGGTCCTGAAACACGATCTGGGCGTTCCGCCGGAACTTCCGGAGCGCCGGGCCATCCAGATCGAACACCGGGTCGCCGTCGAACCGAACGCTCCCGGCCGTGGGCTGTTCGAGCCTGAGCAGCGTCTCGCCGGCCGTGGACTTCCCGCAGCCGGATTCACCGACCAGCCCCAGGGTCTCCCCTTCGACGACGTCGAAGGAGATGCCGTCGACCGCCCGGACCGCCACCGGGTCGTTGCCCAACAGTCGGTCCCACAGGCTGTCCTGCTCGAAGTAGTGTTTCGTCAGGTCCCGCACCTCGACGAGCGCGTCGTCGCTCCCGACGGCGTCCGCGCCGGTGCCACGCGACGGGGCGGCCTCGTCCGTCCGCTCCAGGTCGTCGATGCTCATGGCGGTTCACTCTCCTCGAAGTAGTCCTCGGGGAGCGCCTGGCTCGCCTCGTAGGGGTGATCCGCGAGGTAACACTGTGCGGCGTGGTCGTCGGTGCCCTCGGCGGGGTACTCCGCGGGCTTTTCGAGGCACTCCTCCATCGCCTTCGGGCAGCGATCGGCGAAGTAACACCGGTCGCCCATCTCTGCATCCAGGAGGCTGGGGACGTTCCCCCCGATCGGCTGGAGGCGACCGCCGGCGGCGTCGAGGTCCGGGATCGAGCCGAGCAGCCCCTGCGTGTAGGGATGGGTCGGCCGGTCGAAAATATCACCGAGGCTTCCGCGCTCGACGATCTCGCCGGCGTACATGACGCCGACGCGGTCGCACATCCGGGCGATCACGCCCAGGTTGTGGGTGATAAGCAGGATCGTCATCCCGGTCTCTTCCTGAAGATCCCGGAGGATGTCGAGCACCTGGGCCTGGATCGTCACGTCCAGCGCCGTCGTCGGCTCGTCGGCGACCAGCACGTCCGGCTCGCCGGCAAGCGCCTGGGCGACCATCGCCCGCTGGAGCATCCCGCCGGAGTACTCGTGGGGGTACTCGTCGACGCGCTGCTCGGGGTCGGGGATGCCGACCTGCTGGAGCAGTTCGATTGCGCGGTCCTTGCTTTCGGAGCTCACGTACCCCCGACTCGGCAGCACCGCGGCCGCAGCGTACGAGCGCAGCGAGTACTCCGACGAGCGGGTCCGCGCCCTCGTCGACCGCGGGTTCGAACTCGCGCGGCGCTGGACCTCGACGGCCTCGGCGATCTGCTCGCCGACCGTCAGGCTCGGGTTGAAGCTGCTCTCGGGATCCTGGAAGATCATGCTGAAGGAGGTCCCGCGCAGTCCCCGGTGGATCTTCTCGGGGATCGCCAGCAGGTCGACGAACTCGCCGTCGACGGCCCCGGGGTGGTCCTCGCGGAGGTCGTCGGCGAGGTCGGCGTCGCGGTACTCGATCGTGCCGCTGGTGATCCGCCCCGGCGACTCGATCAGGCGGATCAGCGACCGGGCCGTGACGCTCTTGCCGCTGCCGCTCTCGCCGACGATGCCGAACACCTCGCCTTCCTCGATCTCCAGTGAGAGGGACTCGACGGCGTTGATCTGCCCGTCCGTGGTGAAAAACCGCGTCGAGAGATCGGAGACGCGGAGGATGACGTCGTCGCTCATCCCATCCCCCCTCCGCTCTCGCCCTCGATGTCGGGGTCCAGTGCGTCGCGCAGCCAGTCGCCGACGAGGTTGATCCCGATGACGGTGACCACGATCGCCAGCCCCGGCATCGTCGAGATCCACCAGGAGGTCGCCAGCAGGTCACGCCCCTGGGAGATGTCGAACCCCCACGAGAGCGTGGTGCCCGAAAAGCCGAGGAACGACAGGGCGCTCTCCAGCAGGATGATGACTGCGACCTGGACCGTCGCAAGCACGAGGATCGGCGTCAGGCTGTTTGGCAACACGTGTTTGAGCATGAGCCGCCAGTCGCTCGCGCCGAGGCTCCGGGAAGCCTTCACGTAGTTTTTCTCCCGGACGGAGAGCGCCTCGCCGCGGGCGACGCGGGCGAACCACACCCAGTTGACCAGCGCGACGACGAGCGTCACCGTCACCGGCAACACCGTGGTTTCGGGCATGTCCGAGACCAGGCCGGCGGCGACGAACGGGTCCGGGATGTCGACCGGCTGCGGCCCGAGCAGCCCGATGAGCGCGATCGCGAGCACGAGCGCGGGGAACGCGAGCATGACGTCGGCAAAGCGCATCAGCCCGTCGTCGACGCGGCCGCCGTAGTAGCCGGCGACGATGCCGACCGAGACGCCCGCGAGAGCCGCGATCGCCGTCCCGAGCAGCCCGACGAGCAGGGAGGTCCGTGCACCGTACAGCAGCCGCGAGTACATGTCCTGACCCAGCTGGTTCGTGCCCAGCGGGTACTCGAGCGTCCCGCGGGTCGTCACCGTGACGGTCTGGCGCTCGCCGTCGACGAGGCGGGTATCCTCGGTGGTGTCGGTGAACCCGACCGGCGGCTCGTTCGCCCGCGAGAGGTCCTGTGCCTTCGGGTTGGTCGTCGCCAGGAACGGGGCGAAGATCGCCATCAGGAACACCGCCAGGATCAGGACGACCCCGAGCTTCGCCATGGGGCTCCGGCCGAACTCGGCCCGGAGGCTCCGCCAGACCCGTTGCCAGTTCATGCTATCAGTGCTCCCGTCATTCGAAGGTCACCTGCGGGTTGAAGTACATGTACAGTGCGTCGACGACGATGTTGATCACGACGAACCCGACGCCGATCACGATCAGCGACCCCTGGATGAGCGGCCAGTCCCTGGAGTTGATGGCGTCGATGATGAGCGTCCCCAGCCCCGGCCAGTTGAACACCGACTCCGTGATGACGGCCCCGCCGATGAGCGTCCCCATCTGGAGGCCCAGCACGGTGATGATCGGGATCATCGTGTTCCGGAGGACGTGCTTGTACTTGACGAGCGTCTCGGGGAGCCCCTTCGCGCGGGTCACCTCCACGTAGGACTGGCCGAGCTCCTCGAGCATGCCGTTTCTCGTGAGGCGGGTGATCAGTGCCGTGAAGTACGTCCCCAGCGTGATCGAGGGCAGGAGGATGTGCTCGAACCAGACCTGTATCCCGATCGTCCGCCCCTCGAAGACGAGCAGCTCCAGCGCGGGCCCGAACCCGATGATCCGCCGGCTCGTCGGCAGCCAGCCGAGGTTTACCCCCACGATCAGGATCAGCATGATCCCCAGCCAGAAGTTCGGGGTGCTGATCCCGATCAGCGAAAAGCCCGTCGCGCCGTAGTCGACCGGCTGGTGGCGCCGGGTCGCGCTGATGACGCCCAGCGGGATCGAAAAGAGGATTGCGACAATCGTCGCGGCGATCGCGAGTTCGAGCGTGGCCGGCAGCCGGGCGAAGATGACGTCGCTGGCCGGCCGCCCCTTCAGCAGGGAGTTGCCCATGTCCAGCTGCAGGAGGTTGACGATGTAGTCGGCGTACTGGACGTAGATCGGCTTGTTGAGCCCCAGGTCCTCGGCCAGTCGCTGGCGGAGTTCGGGCGAGGCATCAAGCGGCGCGACGAAGTCGATCGTGCTCCCCGGCGTGATAAAGCGCAGCAGAAAGACGAGCGTAATCACTCCCCAGACGACCAGGATACCCTGCGCAGTTCGCCGCAAGAGGAACCGGGTGAGACGCATGAGCGGGCTCGTTGCCGATCTACGCCTGGTTCATGCCCTGTGCGAGGAAGTATTCGTCCTGGCGGGGGTCCCAGTCGATCCGGCCGTTGATGCCGTACACGAGCCACTCGCGGTTGAGGAACACCCAGACGGCCTCGTCGTGGGCCAGCTGGTTGGCCTCCTGGAGGATCTGTTCGCGCTCGTCGGCGTTCGTTTCGACCTGCCACTGCTCTTTGAGCTGTTCCATCTCGTCGCTCCGGTAGTGGTAGATCGCGGTCCCCTCGGTGAGAAACGGGGTCAGCGTCTGGCTGGCGTCGAACGTCGTGTTCCCCCAGCCGATGTTGTAGAACGACGGCGTCGTCGAGAGGTCGCCGTCGAGCAGTTCGCCGGCGAGCGTCCCGAAGTCGCGGCTCACGGCCTCACAGGAGACGTTCTCCAGGTCGTCGATGAACCCGGCGGCGGCCTGGGCGAGTTCGTCGTTCAGCAGGTACCGGCCGGCCGGGTACTCCAGTTCGAGTTCGGCGCCGGCGTAGCCGCTCTGTTCGACCAGCGACTCGGCCTCGTCGGGGTCGTAGGGGTACGGCTCGAGGTCGGAGTTGTGGCCGTTGTACCCCGGCAGCGTCGGCTGTCCGGTCGGGACGCCGAACCCGCGGAGGATCTCGTCGATCATCTGGTCGAGGTCGATCGCGTAGTTCATCGCCTGCCGGAACTCGACGCTGTCGAACGGCTCCTCGTTGTACACCATGGGACACATCAGGATCCGCGTGCTCCCGATGTCCGCGATCGACATACCGTCCTCGCTCTCGATCCGGCCCGCGTCGTTCGGCGGCACCGCGGAAATGATGTCAGTCTCGCCCGCAAGCAGCTGGCTGACACGTGTGCTGTCCTCGGCCGCAGCGATGATCTCCACCCGGTCGACGTCGGGCTCCTCGCCCCAGTAGTCCTCGAACTTCTCGAGGCGGACGTACTCCTCGGGCTCGTAGTCGGCGAGCCGGTACGGGCCGGTCCCGTTCATCTCGACCGCGATCTCCTCGTTGTCCCGCTCGGAGATCCAGTCCTCGCTGACGACGTGGGCGTACGACGCGATGTTCTGGAACGCCATCGGGTTCGGGCCGCCCGAGAGCATGTCGATCGCGCGCTCACCGTCGACGACTTCCGCGCCGGTGGTGCCGGCGAGCTGGTCGCGCTGCGGGCTCTCCAGGCCGCCGGCCTCGGGGTCGACGATCCGCTGGATCGTGAACGCGCAGTCGCTTGGCTCGAGGGACGATCCGTCGTGGAACTGGACGTCGTCCCGGATCGTGAACCGGTGGCGGTTGTCCTCGACGACCTCCCACTCCGTCGCGAGGCTCTCGATGATCTCCCCCTCCGGACCGCGCCAGAGGATCCCCTCGTAGGAGTGCAGCACCACGTTGTCCGTCGGCGTCTCGCGATGGTTGTGCGGATCCAGCGTCGTCGGATCCTGCCGCTGGGTCATCGTGATCTCGAACGGCTCGTCCATGTTGCTGTTCTCGTCTTGCCGTTTTCGTTGCCGTTGCTGTCACCGTTGCCACCGTCGTCGCCGTTGCTGTCACCGTTGCCACCGTCGTCGCCGTTGCCGCCGTCGTCGCTGTTGCCACCGTCGTCGCCGTTTTCGAGTTCCTCTTCGTCGTCCCCGAGACACCCGGCCATCGCCATCGTCGCAGCCGAGGCGCTCGTTGCCCCGACGAACTTCAGGAAGCTCCTGCGCTCGATGTTGGAATCGTCTGGCTGTTCCATAGAGGCTCAATGGTGCACCCTCATATAAAATTGGGGCCTCTGCGCCGGTTTTTCGCCGCGCTGGTTACGGCGATGTCACTTCCCCGAACCGGCCGGTGACGAGTGCGAGCCCTTTTGACGGTACTCGCCATACCGGTGGCTATGACCGAGGACGACGTCGACACCCCGTTCGAGGCGTTCTGGGGGGACCTGCTCGACGACGTGGAGGCGACCGCTGTTGAGTACCGCGAGGAGGGCTGGGAGACGCACGCGCTCACGGTCGGGGACGTGACGGCGCTGTACGCCACCGACAAGCCCTACGGGCTGGACGTGCTCGTCCCCGAGTCGGCGTTCGAACTGGTCGACGGCCTCAGGGAGGAGACGACGTTCGACAACAGCGAGGTGTACGCACGGACGATTGGCCCGACGGTGTTTCTGCTGATCGTCGAACTCGCCAGCGAGACGAACGACGCCGTGCTGATCCCCGCGTACTTCAACCACACGACCGACGGCGAACTGCTCGACGCCGCCGCCGAGGGCGAGGGGATGCGGGTCCACGTCCGCTCGCTCGGCTCCGATCATCGGGTGACGTTCGTCCACGAGGACCACACGCTGTTCGAACCCGACGTCGACGACGAGGAAACTGACGCGGAGGAGTGATACGGTATCACTATCACGCACGACCGTATGAGGCCGCAAGTCGACTACCGTTCGTCGGAGTCGAGCACGCGGATCTGGTCGCCCCGCACAGTGACGGGAATCGGGACCGTCGCCTCGTACAGTTCGACGGTCACCTGGTCTTTGCCCTCGTCGATGCGCTGGACCTGGGCTTTCTCGCCCTTGAACGGGCCGGCGATGAGCTCGACGATGTCGCTCTCGGCGATCCCCTCGACGTCGGGCGTCGGCGAGAGGAAATGCTCGACCTCGGCCATCGAGGTCTGGCCCTGGACGACCCCGCGTGCGTGCGGGATCTCGTCGAGGATGCGCTCGAACACCGAGTCGTTGTCGGCCTCGACCATCACGTAGGAGGTGACCGAGTCCGGCGCGAGCGCCGCGTGGATCGACGGCTCCTCGCGGTTGATGATCATGTCCGCGACTGTTTGCTCCTGGCTGGCCGTCGTCTTGACCGCGTAGATCCCCATCTCGAACCTCCCGTCAGGGTCCCCCGGGGACGAAGCTCATGAACATGAAGATCACGAAGCCGATAAACCCGACGAGCAGGATCCCGATGCCCGCAATCTTCGCGACCTGGCTGAACTCCTCCCAGGAGGGGGTGCTGGCGAGCTTCAACACCCGGATGTACGAACTGAGGTCCGTTGGCGTGTTCATGTGCGAGCGTTCTCGCTGCGTGCTTTTCTATGTATTGGTTGGCGTTGACCGGCGCGTTCGATAAAATTTTCCTGGTACGGCCGCTCTCGCGCCGGGATACTGGCTGACGGTTGCTGGCAGTACTGTTGTGGCGACGGTTCGTGGATCGCCGAACCGGAAAACGGTACTACTCCACGTAGTCGATGTCGTCGCCGAGTTCCTTGGCCGCGCGCTCCCGTTCGGCCTCCGACTTCCCGTAGATCTGCGGGCTCTCGACGCCCGTGACGATGATCATCGTCTCCATCTTGCCCTCGAACTCCTGGTTGACGGAGGCGCCCCAGATGATGCGGGCGTCGGGGTCGACGCCCTCCGCTTCCTCGATGGACATATCGGGGCCGCCGACGACGTTCACCAGCGCGGAGTTGGCGCCGTCGAACTCCACGTCCAAAAGCGGCGACCGGAGTGCGGAGCGGATCGAGTCCTGGGCCTTGTTCTCGGAGTCGGACTCGCCGAGGCCGATCATAGCGACGCCGCCGTTCTCCATGATCGTCCGGACGTCGGCGAAGTCGACGTTGACGAGGCCGGGCTTGGTGATCAGTTCGGTCATCCCCTTGACCGAGCGCATCAGGACGCGGTCGCAGATCTTGAACGCGTCCTGCAGCGGCATCGAGGGTGCGTAGTCGAGCAGGCGGTCGTTCGGAACGACGATCACCGTGTCCGACACCGATCGCAGGCGTTCAAGGCCGGCGTCGGCGTTAGCGCGCCGGCGCTCGCCCTCGGCGGTGAACGGGATCGTCACGATCGAGATGGTGAGTGCGCCGGCGTCCTGGGCGGCCTGTGCGACGACCGGCGCCGCGCCCGTGCCGGTCCCGCCGCCGAGGCCCGCCGTGACGAACACCATGTCGGAGCCGTCGATCGCCTGCTGGATGTCCTCCATGTTCTCCTGGGCGGCCTCCTCGCCGATCTTGGGGACCGACCCCGCGCCGCGGCCGCCGGTCCGCTTGCGCCCGATGAGGATCTTCGTGTCCGCGGTCACCTCGTCGGCAAGGTGCTGGGCGTCCGTGTTCGCCGCGACCAGTTTCGCCCCGTGGATCCCCTCCTCCGTCATCCGCGTGACCGTGTTGCCGCCGGCCCCTCCGCAGCCGACGACCGTGATTTTCGTTTCGAGATCTTTGACGACGGACGCGAGCTCCTCGTCGGTCATCTGCCCCGACGTCGACGGCTCCTCCGCCGTCGTCCCGCTGGTGGTGTTCTGCCCGCCCTCCTCGCGGGCCTCCTCCCGCTCCTCCTCCCGCTCCTCCTCGGCCTCGTCGATTGCGTCGTCGATAATCGAGTCCATGGTTTAAGTAGTTCTTACTAGCGAGGGTATTATAGTTTTCCCCAACGTCAGACGGACGTCTGACGCCCGTCCCGGCGTTCGCGCGTCCAGCAGCCGGCTATTTCCACCGGAAAGAAAGGTACGTGGAGATTGCCATTCCACAGAGTCACGCACGACCGTGACAGTATCATAGTGACTGTTGTGATTATTTTCGGATCGCATCGCATTCTCGGGAGTTTCACGGGCTGACACCGGCGTCTGATGGGTCGACAGTGGTAAAGACTCATAACAATCACTATCACTCCTGGAGCGAAAACCGCCGTTCCCGGGTTTCCCGGACAGTCTCGGGCGGAATCGTCCGGCCGTCAACCTCGACGGTCTCGCCGTTGGCGAGGCGGCCGAACGTCGGTCCTTCGGGGACGCCGAGCGTCCGGGCTTTCTCGGGGTCGAACGTCTCCTGGCGGGCGACGACGGCGTCGCCGTCGCGCTCGACGCTGTCGTAGCGCTCCCGGAGGACGGCGAGCAGCCGGTCGACGACGCGCTCGCGGTCGCCCTATGCCCCGCGCCTCGTCCAGGAGTTCAGCGGGGAGGTCGACGACGGCGAGGTCGGTGTCGTCGGCGTCGACAGTACTGCCGCCAGCCACGTCGGCCGCCCGGTCGCCGAACCGCAGTCCGTCCACGACGGTCCCGACCTCGCGTTCGAGCCGGCGAACCAGCGGCAGGGCGACGCCGTCGGTCTCCCGGACCCACGTCTCGGTGACAACCCGGCAATCGAGGTCCGCGAGCGCCGCCTCGACGGCCGGGCGCTCCCCGTCGACGAGCGCGTACGCCGCGCGACTCGCCTCGAACACCTCCTGGAGAACATCCCGGCTCGCCGGCGCGTCGAGGTCGCCCAGCGCGTCCAGCCCCCAGTCGGCGGCGACGTGGCCGAACGCCCAGTCGGTTTCGCGGGCGACGCGCTCGAACCGCGGCGCGTAGTGGCCGCCGCCGACCCCGACGAGCTGTCGGCGGCTCCAGTCGTCGCCGTCCTCGGGCTCGCGGTGGGGCGGGACGCCCTCGAGGTCGAGGATCGCCCGCGCGACCGCCTCCGCCGCGGCAGGGTCGGCCCACTCGGCCTCGCTGCTGCCGACCTCGACGAACATCGAGGGAGCGCCGACGTCGGTCGGCCCGTGGTGGGTACACTCCATGCCGACGTCGTACCGCTCTGGCGCGTGCGCCGCGAGCGCGTCGAGTACCCGGGCGTGGGCGTTCGGGCAGGCTTGCGCGAGGGCGTCGTCCGCGCCGCCGTGGTCGGCGGGGCCGAAGTTGCCGGTGTGGTGGGCCGTCAGCAGCCGCCCGGTCTCCCCGGAGTGCTTGGAGGCGAACACGAGCAGGTCGGGGTCGTCGAACGCCGCGGCCGGGCGGTCGAGGGAGAGGTGCAGGTCCTCGAACTCCCGGAGCTGGACCCCCTCACGCTCGTAGACCGTGCCGCCGCCGTCGGCGTCCGGCAGGCTGTCGTCCTCGCGCTGGTGCCACTCCGCGACGTCGAGCAACTGCTCGCCGATGTGGACCGATGCCTCGTCCGCACGTGAAACGAGAATCCCGAGCATGGATCGAAAGCGGCTGGTTGTGTACGCTCGGCGGGAGAGGACTAAAGAACGTTCGACTCGCGAGCGGTCCGCTGTCTACGCCGCGGCCTGCCCGTCAAGCGACTCCGCGAGCAGTTCGGTGATGCCGACCACCTCGATGTCGTCCTCGAAGTCGCCGGTTTTGCGGCCGTCCTCGTACATCGTCATGCACATCGGACAGGCGACGACGAACTTCTCGACGGCGTCGCCCGCTGCGGTGTCCTCCAGCGCCTCCCGGATGCGCTCCTCGCTGGGTTTGGGGTCCTCGTCGAAGTCCATCCAGAGCCCGCCGCCGCCGCCACCGCAGCAAAAGGAGTCGGCGCGGTTGCGCGGCATCTCGTGGAGGTCACAGCCCGTCTGCTCGACGAGGTCCCGGGGCGCCTCGAACACGTCGTTGTACCGCCCGAGGTGGCAGGGGTCGTGGTAGGTGACGGTGTAGTCGAGCGCGGCGGGCACGTCGAGGGCCCCGGACTCGGCGAGGTCGGCGACGACCTGCGTGTAGTGGGCGACGTCGATCGACCCGTCGGCGTTCCAGTACCCCTCCAGGGGCACCTCCATCATCGGGTCGTCGGCGTACTCTCCGAAGTCGATCTCGGGGTACTCGTTGGTGATCGTGTTGAACGAGTGCGGGTCGGTACAGACGACCGTCTCGAACTCGCAGTCCTCGAACGCGCCGATCAGCTGTGTGGCCTGGTCCACGTACAGCAACTCCTCGCCCATCCGGCGGATGTCGTTGCCGTCGTACACCTCGTCCTCGTAGAGGATGCCGTACTCGACGCCGGCGGCCTCGAAGATGCGTGCGAGGCTCTTGGCGACCTCCTGGTTGCGGTCGTCGTAGCTGGGGTAGTCGCCGACGTACCAGAGATACTCGACGGGTTCCTCGCGGGCGTCGGGCACTTCGAAGTCGAGGTCCTCGGTCCAGTCCGGGCGCTTGCGGGCGGGGTCGCCGAACGTGTTGCCCTGCTGCATCACGTTCTGGAACACGTCCTGGGCGTTGCCGTCGACGTCGGCCTGCTCGACCATCTGCCGTTGCATCTCCGTGAACTGCGTGACGTGCTCGATCTCGACGGGGCAGGCGTCCATGCAGGCCATGCAGGCCATGCAGGACTCCATCGTCTCGGTGTCGATGACGCTCGTGCCGCCGTCGGCGATGATCGGCACGTCCTCGCCGCCGGCGTCGCGCTCCTCGCGGTAGGCTTTCAGGTCGAGAATGACGTCGCGGGGGTCCAGCGGCCGGTCGGAGGCCTTCGCCGGGCAGACCGACGAGCAGCGGCCGCACTTGGTGCAGGCGTCGTGGTCGAGCAACTGCTTCCAGGTGAAGTCGTCGATGTCCGCGAGTTCGGTGTCGGCGGCCGGGTCAGCCGGGACGCCCGGCAGGCGGACGCCGGCGTTCTCGTCGCGCGTGACGACGTTCGCAAACGAGGAGAACATGTGGAACGGCTTCGCGAAGGGGATCCAGGCGATGTCCACACGGTCGCCAGGAAGTAGCTGACGAAGCTCACCTGCTCGAACGACTGGGGGCCGCCCTGCCAGCTGACGATCCGCATCGACTCCAGCAGGAAGCCGCCGACGCCGAGGCCGAACAGTGCCCAAACGAACAGGTCGTCCTCGTAGCTGGTGTGTTTGCCCCACAGCCGCTCGTTGCGGACGACGTACCGCCGGTAGATCGCCACCGAGATGCCACAGACAAAGAGCAGCCCCATCAGATCCATTACGAACGAGTACGAGAGGAAGAAGTCGCCGACGTAGAACGACTCGTTCGTGATCGGCTTGTAGGCGTACTTGTCGATCGCGAGGATCGTCGTCCCGATGAACAGCGTCAGAAACCCCCAGAGGATGAACGCGTGCATCATGCCGCCGACCAGGTCCCGGTCGAACTGCTTCTCGTTGGAGGCGGCGATCCGCGTCGCCTCGCGGATGCGCACCCCCACGTCATCGAGGCGGGGGAACGGGTCCGCCCGCCCCTCGGTGTAGCGGGCGAACCGCTGGTACAGCCCGACGCCGAGCACCAGCAGCGTCACCGCCGTCAGGAAATAGAAGACAGCCTCCTCCAGCTGACTGATCTGCCAGAAGGTCTCGCGGGTGGGAGTGATCTCCCCGTCTTGGACCATGGTTATGTCCTGCACGCGACGCGGTTAAAAGTTTAGTCACACCAGTTGCCTGTGGTCGGGAGTTTATTGCCGCCCGCTTGCCGTCGAAGTCATCTCGAGCCGACGCCGTTCGGCGCGGCTGCAAGCAGGTGTCCAGCAGGTGATAGTACACACACCGTAACTGGTCGGTCGTGGCGTACACGCGGTCCTGAGCGGCCGAATGCAGTGTCTACCGCGTGAACTGTGAGTCAGATTTTTATACTCGTGTTGTTGAATGGAAGGTCCCATGGACAACAAGACCGAAGAACTCCGCGACATCTTCCTCGACGTCGCCGACGAGGAGACGGTCACGGAGTCACAGGAGGATGCACGGGGGTCACTCACCGGCGCCGACCGGCCGGTCGACGAGCGGCTTCGGTCGGTCATCGCGGAGCTGCGCGAGAAGTTCCCGTTCGACACCGAGCTCCCCGACGAGGAGTACTGCGAGCTCGTGCGGCTGTTCTACGACGGGGCCGACGACGCGGCGCTGGCGGCGGCGCTGTCCTGCTCCCCGGAGCAGGCGTTCCGGGCACGGATGGACCTCCACCTGGTCCGCGACGACGACCCGCCGGGCGGGACGGTGAGTCCGTCGGACCTGGAGGCGATCCGCGACCGGCTGGCCGCCGACGAGTCGCCCGCGGCCATCGCGGACGCGCTCGGCATCGATGAGGCGGCGGTCGACCGCGCGAGCGCCGTCGTCGCGGCGGAGAACCGCTCCAGGCGGGTCAGCCATCGGTTCCGGACCAGCTTCGAGGAGATCCTGACCGACGCCGACCTGACGGTCCAGCTGACCGGGGGTGCCCACGAGGACGGGCTCGAAGAGGCGACGGAAGGTGCCGAGGTTGACGTCGAATTCTGAACGGTCGAGGCCGCCACTGTGTTCCGACCGGCCGGGTCCGGACGACCGTCAGGGGGGCTGATAGTGATTGTTGTGACTCTTTACCACCGGGCATTTGTCAGACTCCAGTTTCAGGCCGTGAAACCGCCGTTAGTGCGATATAGCGTTGAAAACAATCACAACAATCACTATGAGAATAAGGGTTTATACGCTGGGTATCCGTAGCATACGAGAACTGGAGCCGGACAGATGGCAAACATTAGGGCACAACTCGACGGGGCGACGAACGTCTTGCTGAAGGTACCGCCGCTGGACGAGGGACGGGACATCTGTACGTCGCTGCTGGGCGACGGCGAGCGGAGCGTGCTGTTCGTCTCGTTCACGCGCCAGGCAGCCGCCTGCGTCGACCAGGTCGCGGACGACCCGGGGATCCGGACCGTCGGCGTGATCACGGTCGGGGACACGCAGGCGGGCGTCGACCGCGAGGGCGTCGTGACCGAGAACGTCTCGACGGCGAGCGATCTGACGGGGCTTGGCATCGAGATCGGCAAGTTCCTCTCTGAGTGGGACGAGCCGGTGTCGGTCTGCTTCGAGTCGCTGACCTCGATGCTCCAGTACGTCGACTACGAGACGGCCTACGAGTTCCTGCACGCGGTCACCGGCCAGGTCCACGCTGCCGGCGCCCGCGCACACTTCCACGTCGACCCCAGCGCCCACGACGACCAGAAGATCGCCGCCATCGTGTCGCTGTTCGACGCCAGCGTCTCCCTTCAAGACGACGTCGAGGTCCAGACCCGGACGCTGCTCGAAGGGTAACCGCCGCGTTCGTCGGTCTCCCGTGTCAGTTTTCGACGTGCAGAGCACGGCGAGCGGTCGCTGAACTTTATATCCGATGACGCGGGCAGGTGGGGGTGTGCTGCTGGTGATCGCCTACACCCGGGCGGCGCGGACGAGCCTGCGGAACGTCGCCCGCACCCACGAGGACAGCGTCGTGCGGCGGTTCGGGCGGGTCGCGCTGTTCGAGGCTACCGAGTTCGGCGCGTTCCAGGCGCTGCGGCTCCGGGAGAAACACGGCGAGGCGATCCAGGTCGAGCGCACCCGGCCGTTCAACGAGTTCGAGGCGGTCCGGCCGGCGGTCCGCGAGGCGGCCCGGACGTACGAGGACCGGGAGACCGCCGCCGTCCCCTACGACCGGTTCGCTGACGGCCGGGACCTGCCGCCGCCCGAGGCGATGAAGGGGGTAGAGCTGTGACTGGGACTGGCGTTGACGGCGCCGGTGCCAACGGTCCGACGATCAGCGTCCGGATCGGGGACGCCGTCCGGTGCGGGCGGGCGGTCACCGTCGCCGTTGATGTCGATCCGGCAGCCCTCGTCGAGGCGGTCCGGTCACCGGACGCGGCGGCCGACGGTCGGGTCGCTGTCGACGCGCCGGCACCCGGCCCGGTCCACGAGCACGTCGGCCACGTCCGTCCGGGGATGGGACTGCGCACGCGGACGGCGCTCGCACGGGCCGCCCGGTCGCGGGGGCTGGAGACGCCCCACGACGACGCGCTGGCGTCGGTGCGCGACCGCCTCGCTGCGACGAGTGTCGAGGAGGGCGATATCACATCCCGCCGCCGTGCCGTCGCGGAGGCGGCCACTGAAACCGAGCGGCTGCGGGAGCGGGTCGCGACCGTCCGCGGGAAACTGCAGGCCGCGCGCGAGCACGGGGGCGACGCTGGGGCCGTCTCCGAGGAGCTCGCGTCGGCCGTCCGGCAGCTCTCGGAGACCGAAACCGACGGCCTCGCGGCCCGCCAGCGGTTCGAGCGGGCCCGCGAGCACGCACGCGAGCGGCGCGACAGGCGCGAACGCGTGCGCAAACTCGAAGATAAACTGGCCAACCTCGAACGGGACGCCCGCGCGCATCTCGTCGAACAGCTTGCGGACCGCTACGCCGACGCCGTCGCGGACGCGCCCGGCGCGGAGCGCGTCGCCGATCCCTTCGACGCCGACCCCGTGACTGCCGCGCTGGCGGTCGGCCGCCTCGCGTCGCTGTCGGCGCCG
The DNA here is from genome assembly GCA_003022845.1 of Halobacteriales archaeon SW_10_66_29. Classification (GTDB taxonomy): domain Archaea; phylum Halobacteriota; class Halobacteria; order Halobacteriales; family Haloarculaceae; genus Halovenus. The sequence continues at coordinate 14,551 of PXSF01000144.1, forward strand.
GTCGTGCTCGCCTGCGACCGCTTCGCGTCGGCCGCCGCGGCGAGCCGCTGGCTGCGACGGGGTGACGCTCGTCGAACTGGTCGCGACCGCCGAGGCCGAGGAGTGGATCCGGGTGACCAGCCGGCTGCAGCCGGTGTGGCCGCCGCGCAGACAGGGTGTCCCCGTCGCCGGGTGGGACGGCGCCAGCTTCGAGGGGCGGGTCGGGCCGGACGCCCCGCTCGTGCTCGGGTACGCCTCGCCGGCCACGCCGCAGGAGCCGCCGGCGCGGCTGGAACCGATCGACGCCGACGACGAGCCGCCCGACGGAGCCGGCGTCTCGCCGCGGGCGATCGTTCGGACCCTCGGGGAGAGCGCGCCACCGCGTGACGTCGTTCCCGCGGACCCCTCGGCGTCGCAGGCCGACGGAGGCAGTTGTACCGCCGGTAGGACGGCGACTGCCGACGATCGATCGTCCCGGACCCGGTCGACTGCCGGTGCCCCCGGTAGCGAACCGGATCAGACAGCAGGAACCGCCGGTGGGAGCGATCGAACCGCCGCCGGAACCGCGACGGCGGACGATCCGGCGGCGGCGATCGATCCCTGGCTCGACGCCGTCGAGGAACGCCTCGCCGAGGCGGAGCGGCTGGCGGACGTGGCCGGCGTCGAGGAGGCCCGCGGCGCCGTCGACACCGTCGGCGGGATCGACGGGGCCCGGCGCCTCCGGGCGCAGCTCGAGGCCGATCGGCGCCACCTCCGGGCGCTCGGGGAGCGCCAGCAGCGGCTCGCCGACCGGCTGGCGGCCGTCGAGATCCCGCTGTCGACGCTCGAACGGGTGACATGATCCTGGCGGTCACCGCGGGGAAAGGCGGCGTCGGGAAGTCGACCGTCGCGTACAACCTGGGGGCGGAGCTCGACGCGGTCGTGATCGACGCCGACCTCGGCATGGCGGACCTCCCCGCGACCCGCGGGCCGGACCTGCACGACGTGCTCGCCGGGCGGGCGGCGCCCCTCGAAGCCGTCCGCGAGGAGGGCCCCGTCGACCTGTTGCCCTGCGGCCGGTCGCTCGCGGGGGCGCGGGCTGCCGACCCCGCCGCACTGGCCGAGACTGTCACCGCCGTCGCGGCGGCGTACGACCGGGTCGTCATCGACTCGCCGGCCGGGCTCCGCAGCGACGCCGGCTTGCCGCTGTACGCGGCGGAGGCGTGCCTGCTGGTCACCCAGCCCACGCGCCCGGCGATCGCGGACGCGCTGCGTGCCCGGGAGCTGGCGCGGGTGATCGAGACGCCGCTGGCACGGGTCGCGCTCAACCGCGTCGATCCGGACCGCTTCGACGGCGCCGCCAGCGGGCTCGACCGGATCGCCTCCACGCTCGACGGCCCGGTGACGCCCATCCCCGACTCGGCCGCCGTCGCCCGCGCCCAGCGCGCCGGCCAGCCAGTCGGGCGGCTAGCACCCGATTCGCGGCCGGCCAGGCAGTTCGCCGAACTGGCGTCGCAGGTCCGGCGGGCGCTGGAGCCGTGATTGGTCGAGAGCCCCGAGTAGCTACACGTCGACGCGCTCGATCCGGAACTCGTCGTCGGCGTCGGGGAACGGGACCGTCGCCTGCATGCCGTCGTCGGCGACGAACACCTCGCCGTCGAAGGCGTCACCAGCTTCGGCTTCGAGCTGGCGTGTCCGGCCAGTGTACCGCGTCGAGACGTGCGTCAGCGCCAGCCGCTCCGCGCCCGCGTCGGCCGCGATCTCGGCCGCTTCGCGGGCCGTCGAGTGGGCCGTCTCCCGGGCGCGTTCGCCGTGTTCCTCGCCGAACGTGCTGTCGTGGACCAGCAGGTCGGCGTCCTCGGCGGCGTCGGCGGTTGCCGGCGTCGGGCGGGTGTCGCCGGTGTAGACGATCCGGCGGCCGGGACGTGGCGGGCCGACGACCTCCTCGGGCTGGATCACGCGACCGTCGTGTTCGACCGGTTCGCCCTCGTGCAGCGTCGAGTACTTCGGTCCCGGCGGAATGTTGAACTCCTCCTCCGCCTTTTGACGGTCGAACCGGCCTTTGCGCTCGTCCTCGACCAGCGCGTAGCCGACGGCCTCGGTCCGGTGATCGACCGCGAACGCGCGCACCTCGTAGGCGTCGCGGTCGAGGACGACGTCGCCGGGTTCGACCTGGTGGACGCGGACCGGGTAGGAGGGGCGTTCGCCCGTCGCGCTCAGCAGGGTTTCGACCCTGCTGCGGGTGCCCGCCGGGGCGTGGACGGCCAGCGGCGTCTCGCGGTCGTTGAACTCCCAGGTCTGGGTCAGGCCCGGGAGGCCCAGGACGTGGTCGCCGTGGAGGTGGGTGACGAAGACGTGTCCGACGTCGAACCCGGTGCCGTAGCGCATCATCTGGCGCTGGGTCCCCTCGCCGCAGTCGAACAGCAGCCGCTCGCCCTCCCGGGCGATCAGCAGCGCGCTGGGGTTGCGCTCCGTCGTGGGAACCGCCCCGCTCGTCCCGAGAAACGTCACCTTCATCGCTCAATGCTGTGGGACCAACGGATAAACGCGTATCGCTCCGGGACAGCACCGGGCGCGACGAGGGGTACTGTTTTTACCCAGGCCGGCGTACGTCACGGACATGAAGTTCGTCATCGTCGGTTTCGGTCGCGTGGGGATGCGGACCGCCCGGACGCTCCGGGACGAGGGCCACGAGGTGGTCGTCATCGAGCGCGACAGGGAACGCGTCGACCGCGCCAGAGACGAGAGCTTCACCGTGGTCGAGGGGGACGGCTCCGACGAGCGGGTGCTCGACCAGGCGGGGCTCGAGGACACCGACGCCATCGCCGGGCTCACGAGCGACGTCAACACCAACTTCTCGGCCTGTGTCGTCGGCGAAGCGAACGGCTGCCGGACAGTGCTGCGCGTCAACGAGGACTTCAGCGGCGACCTCTACGAGAAGTACACCGACGACGTCGACGAGGTGATCTACCCCGAGCGCCTCGGCGCAGCGGGCGCGAAGACGGCGCTTCTGGGCGGGGACTTCAACGTCATCGCCGACCTCGCAAAGGACCTGTCGATTGCGAGCGTCCGGATCCCGGAGGGATCGCCGATGATCGGCACGCGTGTCGTCGAGGTGGAACTGCCCGGCGAGGCGCGCATCTACGCCCACGGGCGCGAGGACGAACTGATGACGATCCCGCTGCCCCAGACGGTGATCGAGGCCGGCGACTCCGTCGCCGTCATGGCGAACCCGGAGGCAATCCCGGAGATCCGTGCGACGCTCCGCGGCGAGCAGGCAGCGACCTAGCCGGAGTAGCGGCCGATCTCCTGGAACGTCCGTTCGATCTCCTCGAACTCCTCGATCCCGTCGTCGAGTTCGTCCCTGAGTTCGCTCGCCCGCTCCCGGAGCACCGCCACGTCCCCGTTCGCGTCGAACTCCCGGTTCGACAGCTCCGACTCCAGCAGCGCGAGCTTCGAGGTGACCTCCAGATACGCCGAGAGCTGTTCGTCGTAGCGCTGGAGCTCGAGCTGCTGGTCGATCGCCTCGACGAGGTCGGCCTTCTCGACGGGCTTGCAGAGGTAGTCGTCGAACGGCATCTCGGTGATGTCGAGCCCGGGATCGACCGCCGTCAGTATGATGACGCGGCAGTCGTCGCCCCGGTCACGGATGCGTTCGAGCACCTCATCCCCCGAGACGTCCGGCATCCGGCGGTCGAGCAGGACGACGTCCACGTCGCCGTCGAGTGTCGACAGCGCCTCCTCGCCGCCGTAGGCGACGCGGGTTTCGTATTCCTTCCGGAGACGGAGCACGTACACGTCGGCGACTTCCTGCTCGTCGTCGACCACCAGTACTGTGGCGGGTTCGCTGCCCGAAGACACATGTGATGCGCTATTGCCCGGGACCATAAGTCTATCTTCGGGCCGGCTCACCCACCGGAGAGCCCGTCTGGCGGCGCTCAGCGGCCACGGCTGGGCGATCGCCTCCCAGTCTTTATACCCCCGCAGGACAACACTCAGTACAGCAGCGGCACCCGGTGTATTCCAGATGAGCGACGACGACACGTCCGGGGGGGACGACTGGTTCGAGAGCGCGTTCGACGACGGGGCGGAACCGGCCGACGACCCGGAACCGGCCGACAACCCGGTCGAGGACGGACACTCCGAGGGTAGTGAACCGGCCGCCGACGAGTCCGACGAGCGCGCGGCGGACAGCCCTGCAGATGGGGCTTCATCGGGGGACGGGACCGGCGACACCGCGGTCGGGAGCGATGCGGACGGCGGCACGTTCGGGGACGGCAGTTCATTCGAGGAGGAGATGGAGAGCACTGCGTTCGGCGGGGACGCCAGCGGCGACGAGGGCGGACTGTTCGACGACGAGGGGTTCGCGAGCGCCTTCGAGGGCGCCGGCGGCGACTCGGAGTTCGACGACGAGGAGTTCGAGTCTGCGATCCCGCGAATCGACCTCGGCATCGAGGGGCTGGACAACATGATCCAGGGCGGCGTCCCAGAGCGCCACCTCATGGTCGCCATCGGCAGCGCCGGCACCGGCAAGACGACGTTCGGGCTGCAGTTTCTCAACCACGGGCTCCGCAACGGCGAGAACACGGTGTTCATCACGCTGGAGCAGAGCCGCGAGGCGATCATCGGCACGGCCAGCGAGCGCGGCTGGGAGTTCGACCGCTACGAGAGCGAGGGGGCGCTCGCCGTCGTCGACCTCGACCCCGTCGAGATGGCCAACAGCCTCGACAACATCCAGGCCGAGCTGCCCGAACTGATCGAGGACTTCGCCGCCGACCGCCTCGTGCTCGACTCCGTCTCGCTACTGGAGATGATGTACGACGACCAGGCCCGGCGGCGCACCGAAGTTTTCGACTTCACCCGGGCGCTGAAGAAGGCTGGCGTCACCACGTTCCTCACCAGCGAGGCCAGCGAGTCCAACCCCTACGCCTCCCGGCACGGCATCATCGAGTACCTCACCGACGCCGTGTTCGTCCTCCAGTACGTCCGCGGCGAGACCCAGGAGACCCGCCTGGCCGTCGAGATTCAGAAGATCCGCAACGCCAACCACTCCCGCGAGAAGAAACCCTACGAGATGACCGACCGGGGCATCTCCGTCTACCAGCAGGCCAATATCTTTTGAGACCACCTTTCTCGTCGTCAGGTGTCCTCGCTCACTCTGTTCGCTCGCGGGAGAAACGGCTCGCTTCGCTCGCCGTATGCTCGGTCTCCTGGCAGTGTCTTACTCTGCCGACTGATCGTCGTCCGACGGCGCGTGGAGCCGTGGTCGAGCGTAGACAAATACAGCGGACAGGACGAGGACGACGGCCAGGGCGTCCCGCGTCGGCCCGGTCGTGAGGAGGAGGGCGGGCAGTGTGACGAGGACAGCGAGGGCCAGTTCCTCCGGCGCACCGGCGTAGCGCACCCATCGGCGCGGCCGTATCCAGCGCCCCCTCGCGTGGTCGTAGACGCCGTGGTCCGATCCCGTCTTTCCGGGCCCGGCGCCCACGCCGCCCGCGAACACGTCCATCTGCGCGTGGCCGGCCAGCGCGAGCGCGATCACGGCGCCCAGGACTGCGGTGCCCGTCCCGGTCACCGCCGCCGCCCCGACCGCCGGGACAGCCGCGACGGCCGCGAACACCGGGTAGTGCGTGGTACGCCGGTGGGTCCACAGGAGGTCCACGTCCGGGAGCGCACCGGCGAGGAAGCCGACGGCGGCGGCAGCCGGGACGAGCGCCGGCGCCAGCACTGCTGCGGCGGCCGCGCCGACGGACGCGCCGAACAGGCCGTGCGTCGTCGCCATCATGGTACTGCCTCCTCGGGAGAGCTCACGACCAGCACTTGGCTCCACGTGCCCCTCAATATTTCGTATCGAAAGCGGATTGATGCGTGCGCCCCTTCCCGGCGGTGATGGCGCAGACGCCGCTGCACGTTCGGCTCGGCCTCTGGCGACTGACCCGACACCCGACCGCCCGGCGCATCTACAATCGAGTCGCCGACGCCGGCGTCGTGTTCGCCCAGCTCGACCGGTTCGAGCGGGAGACAGCCCTCGCCCACGACGTCGCCGATCCGCCCGGGGACGTGACAGTACGGGTCTCGCCGGCCGGCGACGGCGTCCCTCCCGCACTCCGGGACGCTCACCTCGCCCCTGGCGACCTGCTCGTCCTGGCCGAACGCGACGGGGAACGCGTCGGCCACTGCTGTCTCGCCGATCGCCCCGTTTACGTCCCCGAACTCTGCCGCCGACTCGTCGTTGAGGGGAGCTACCTCTGGCAGCTGGCCGTCGTCCCGGCCGAGCGTGGCCGGGGGATCGGCACCGCACTCGTCGCCCGGGGAGTCACCGCCGCCGCGGCCACCCTGTCGGCCGACCGGATCGCCGCGCTCGTCGCCCCCGACAACGTCCCCTCGCGGCGCGCGTTCGCCACCCTCGGCTTCCGCCCAACTACCCGGTACACCAGCTACGGGGTCGCGGGCAGCGTCCGCCACCGCCGCCGTCCGCTCGATGGTATGTATAAATAAGTACCGAGAGTATAAATATATAAGTCAGAAATATATAGATGCGGGCTGTAGCCGGGAACGAAGGCATGTCAGACAGTTTCCTGCCGTCCGCCGTCTCCCGGCGGGTGGCCGCACAGGCGGAGCGCCGCTGGGACAGTTCGGTGGGTATGGGGTTGCTCGGGCGGTTGACTGGCGCGGATTACCTGAGCCTCGTGGCGCTGTTTTTCGCGTGGACGAGCGCAGTGTTGCTGTTACAGGAGGCGATCCACGCCGGAATCGTCGTGATGTTCGGGGCGTTCCTCTTCGACAAGCTGGACGGGTACTACGCCCGCAAGCGGGGCATCTCCTCCCCGTTCGGCCGGCAGGTCGACTCGTTCATCGACGTGTTCGCGTACCTCGTGACGGGGGCGCTGCTGTACCACGTCGCCCTGTCGCCGACGCTGTGGATGACGGTGCTCGTGGGCTTTGCGGTCCTCAGCTTCGGCGGGTTGCGCCTCGTCAGGCACGCCAGCGAAGGGTTCGGCGAGGCCGGCGACACGAGCTACTACGTCGGCTGGACGGTAGTGCACGTCAACTTCGTCGTGCTGGCGGCGTTCTACCTCGCGCTGTTCGTTCCCTGGTTCGACGGCTGGCTCGCGGCCGTTCCCATCGTCGCAGCCTGCCCGTTGATGGTCTCGGGGTACAAGAGCTTCAAAACCACCGTGAGTCACGCACTCGCCGGGCTGTTCGTCGTCGTCGCGCTGGCGCTCAGCTGTCTCGCCGTGTTCACGGGGACGCTGTGATGGGCGGCGGGGTTCGCCTCCGGTTCGATCCACACGTCCACACCGGCGCGTCCTACGACGCCCGGGGCAGCGTCGACGCGGTGCTCGCCCGCTGTCGCGACCAGGGGCTCGACGCCGTCGCGATCACCGACCACGACACCGCCGTCGCGGCCCGTCGGGCAGTCACTCGCCAGGACCGATACGGGGTCCTGGTCGTTCCGGGCGTCGAGATCTCGACTGCTGACGGGCACCTGCTCGCGCTCGGCGTCAGTACCGACCCTCCCACGGGCTGTCCGTTCGCCCGGACTGTCGAGTGGGTCCGCGACCGCGGCGGGCTGGCGGTTGTCCCCCACCCGTTCCAGCGGAGCCGCCACGGCGTCGAGGGGGGTGCCCTCACCGACTGTGACGGAATCGAGACGTTCAACGCCTGGGCAGTTACTGGGGTACAGAACCGCCGGGCTGCGGTGCTCGCGCGGCAACGCGACTACCCCGCACTCGGCGGGAGCGACGCGCACCACCCGTCGGCGGTCGGGACAGCCTACACGGAGGTCCGCACCGCGGACGAGACGGTCGACGCCGTGCTCGACGCGGTCGCGGCGGGGCGGTGCCAGGCGGTCGGTAGCTCGTATCCGCTCCGGGCGTCGCTCCGGAAGTACGCGGCGGCGGTCGGCCGGTGGGTCCGATCCGACGACGGTGCACCAGGACCGTCGCAAGCTCGCTCCCCGGGGACCTGATAGTGATTGTTGTGAGTCGTTACCGCTGTCGACCCATCAGACTCCGGTGTCAGCCCGTGACACTCCCGAGAATGCGATGCGACTCCGAAAATAATCACAACAATCACTATGAGAGCGACGAGACGGCCTGTCACGGCGCTGGCCGCCTGCTACCGCTCGGGATACTCGTCCAGCGCCCCCTGCAGATGCTCGCGTTCCTCGCGGAGCCCT
>PXSF01000145.1 GCA_003022845.1 Halobacteriales archaeon SW_10_66_29
TTGATCCGTGATACGTATCACAAATACTCTCATCAATTGAGCTTCGCGAAAGACTGGATTGATCGCTTCCTATCCATTCAAAAGTTATGACTGTCACTATAGATCCCGCATGCAGTCGGCCGAGGCCGACGACGACGGGATTCTCTCGCTGTATTAGATAGCTGAGAAAATATCTGAAATCCGATCAAAACCCCTTAGTTGCGGAACGTGGTGGTTGGCCGTATGCCCGCCGCGGAGTTCGATCCGGAGGTACTGACGACGGCGGTCGAGCGCCAGCCGGTGCTGTCGGCGCTCGCCGAGGAGCCACACCACCGCAAGGAGCTCCAGGCGGCACTCGACCTCTCGAAGACGACCTGCCACCGGATCGTCAGGACGTTCGACGACCGGGGGCTGCTCCGCCGGACCGACAGCGGGTACGAGCTGACGCGTCTCGGCGAGATCGTCCACGAGCAGGTCGAGTCCTTCGACGCGACTGTCCGGACGGCCTACCGGCTCCGGCCGCTGGTCGCGGCGTTCGGCGAGGCCGGCGTCGACTTCGAGGTGGAGCTGTTCCTGGACGCCCGCATCACGGTTCCGGAGCCCGGCGACCCCTACCCCTTCGCCGACAGGACGATGGATCTGTTCCGGTCCTCGGACACGATCCGGATCGTCGACTGCAACCAGCTCGTCCCGCCGCTGTACGTCGAGAAGATGCTCGACATCGCGATCGAGACGGGGATGCGCGGGGAGTTCATTATCACCGGGGAGATCGCCCGGGGGAACGTGGAGCAGTTCCCCGAGCGCCAGCGCGCCGTCGCGGAGGGCGACGCCGCCGGCGAGTACCGCGTCCACGACGACATCACGTTCGGGATGGCGATCTACGACGACCACCTCGACCTGCGCGCCTACGACGAGGAGACGGGGACGCCAGTCCTCTACGTCGACACGGACGACCCCGACGCGATCGCGTGGGCCGAGAACGTCTACGCGCGGTACTACGAGGAGTCACGACCCGCCACGGACCTCGACGGCTTCCCCGACTGGGCGCCGGACTCGGGGATCGAGTCGGACGAATAGTCGGTGCTGGTCGCGGTAAATCCAGACGTCCACGCTGTACCTGCTGGCGACACAAACACGTCCCTGGCGGACTGAAAGGGCGAGGCTCGCTCGACGAACCCCGGCGACGCAAGCACTGGAGCGACCGAAGGGAGCGAAGCGCGCAGCGAGCCGCGGGAGTCGAGCGAGCCGAGGGCTTTCTGCACCACAGCGGTAGTCGCGGTCCTTCCAGAGACGAGTCCTACAGCTACTCCCCGTTCACCACAGCCGTCTCGAACCCGCCGTCGGCGAGCGCGACGCCGGCGGCACAGACCCGGTGTTCGAACTCGTGGTCGTACAACTCGCGGGCCGCGCCAGCGGCGTCGGCCGCGTCGAGATCGAACGGTTCGGGCGCGTCGCGCTCGTAGGTGGCCACGAGCGTTGGCTCCTCGACCGCCTCGACGAGCAGCGCGTCGCGGCGGACCGTTCCGACGACGGCGCCGGGTTCGTCCCCCACGGTCGGATCGTCGGTGACGCCGACGACGTGCGAGCCGTTGCCGATCACCGCGCCGCGGTCGGTGAGCCGCAGGCAGTTGTAGGCGATGTAGGGGTTGTCCGTCTCGGGCGCGTCCGGCGTCGGGCCGACCGTCACCGTCCCGTCGCGTTCGGTTGCCTGCCTGTTCGGGAACGACCGCGAGGAGACGCGGTAGGCGCCGACCCGGGGGCCGGCGACGAGAACACGTCCAACGTACATGCCCGAGGGTTACCGCGCGGGGGTAAGTTGCTGGCGGTTCGCGCCGGGGCCACGTGAATATGAGTCACACGGTGGTCATACTGGTGGCTGTAAGTACGTGAAAACTCGAATTAAGAATCCAGGCGGAACGGGTCTGTCTCCGCAGAGAGCAGAAACTGGTGAGTAAAAGAATTACAGCCACCAGTATCAGTCACTCGTCGAGGCGGGCAGCGGAACTGAACGCGAGCCAGTTGCCCTGGAGGAACAACAGCAGGGAGATACCGGCGACCCAGATGGCGTCGATGGCGGCGATCATGACGAACATGCTGAGCAACACGATGACGATACCGCCGGTCCCCCTGAGCCGCGGGACGAGGATGAGGTAGATCGCATACCAGATGCCGAACAGCACGAGCAGCCCGAACCCCGCGAAGAACGTCGACTCGGCGACGAACACGCTCGTGAGGATGATCGCCGCGAGGACGCCGCCCCGGAAGAGCGAACTCCGCAGGAACGTCATCGGAGCCACCCGTGCGCGCTGTTCGATCCCATCAGTTTCCCTGATTGTCCTACCAATTCCGTCCAGGTGTATTAACTTTTTATACCATCGTGAGAAATAGAGCCACGAACGACATGTCGACCAGCAGTCCGGCGGCACGAACGTACAGCCCGGTCGCCTTCGCGGTCACGCCGGGCAGCGCCGCTCGCGGCGCGGTGCTCGGCGTGGTGTACATGCTGCTGTTTCCGATCTACTACTTCGTCGTCCAGCAGGCCGCCGAGGGAACGGCTGCCGAGGCGTCGCTCGACGTCCTCCCGAACACCATCGGGTGGGGCGGGCTGATACTCATGGGGCTGCTCGTGCCGATCATGCTGACGCTGTTGCTGGCGCTGCTGGGGTACGGCCGCCGCTCCTACGAGGTCGGCGACGAGGGGATCACCGAGCGGCGGGGGATCCTCCTGCGCTCGAAGACGTTCGTCAGCTACGACGACCTCGAAGGGGTGTCAGTCACGCGGTCGCGCGTGCAGTCGATGTACGGCGCGGGGACTGTCCGCATCACCGACGTCAATCAGGACGACGAGGAGCAGGTGATGAAGATGAGCTACGTCCGGAACCCGGGGGACGTCGCGACGAACGTCCTCCGGCACGTCACGGACGTCACGGGGTCGACCGACAGCCGCCTCGACACCAGCGGCGTCGAGGAACTCGACGTCGACTCGGCGAGCATCTCCGGCACCTCCGCGGACACGCTGGCGGCGGGGACGGGCGGCCGGTACCTGATGCCGACAGCCGTGTTACACCCCCGCCCGGAGGCGGCAGCCATCCACGGGCTGGTGCTCGGCCTGGCCTACGGCGTCCTCGGCGCCGGCGTCCTGTACTACTTCCGCGACCTGGTGGTCTCGATCACCGGGCTGGAGAACTCCCTGTTACTCCTGGCGACCGTCGCCCTCAGCGCCGTCGCGGTCGCGGTCGCCGTCGCAGTCTCGCTGTACTGGGCGTACGACCGGACCCAGTACGAACTGTACGAGGACCACATTACGGTCGTCCAGGGCGAAAAGACGACGACGTTCTCGACGGACGACGTCATGGCCGTCACGCTCAAAGACGAGGGGATCGCGTCGCTGAAACGCGGCGTGTGGTCGGTGCTCGCGTTGACGGACCACGGCCACATCAGGCTGCGCGACAAGCAGGGCGACGTTGTCGTCGAGCTCGCGTTCATCGCGAACCCGACGGCCGTCTACGAGGCACTCGACGACTGGCTCTCGTCGAACGAGTTGCACAGTGCCGGGGACCCGACCGTCCAGGAGCGACGGGACGCTCCCGTGGACGCCGACGACCCCGTCGGGGCCACCGACAGCACCGGCGACGGCGGCGAGTGAATCGCCGCTCAGTCCGGCGTCATACGGTCGCTCGTGATTCGTTACCGCTACGGTGTCACAGTTCGTGGGTCACAGCCCGTGAAACTCCCGAGAATGCGATGTGACTCCGAAAATAATCACAACAATCACTATCAGTCGGCCAGCACGGCGCGGCGTTTCGGCGTCGCCACCTCCTCGACCTGCGTCAGCACGAGGAGGGTGCCGGCGGCGGCGAGCGTCGCCCCGAGCACGAACGGGACGGCGAAGCCGAAGGCGACCAGAAAGCCCGACAGCAGCGGGCCGACGGCGACGCCGAACCCGAACGCCATCGTCAGGATCGACAGCGTGGACCCGGACTGCCCCTCCGAGGCGATGTCGCCGGCCAGCGCCAGCGCCGGGGCGAACACCATCGCGCCGGCGACGCCCTGGAGGAACCGGGCGAGAAACATCAGCCACGGGTCGAGGATGAACCCCTGGGCGAGCGTCGTCGGGATCAGCAGCACGGTTCCGGCCACGATGAACGCCTTCCGGCCGTAGAAGTCCGTCGCCCGGCCGATCGGCGCCTGGAGGAGGATCTGTGCGAGCACGAACGCGGCGAACTGCAGGCCGAACATCTGCGGACCCTGGTCGAGGCGGGCGTTGACGATCTCCCCGAGCGTGGCAAAGAGGGCGATGCCGACGGCCATGAAAAAGGAGACGACCCCGAGCGTGAACACCGGGTCCAGCAGGTGCTGGCCCGACTGATCGAAGACGGCGAACTCCGTGTCGTCGGCGGCGTCGGTCGGCGTGATGTCGGGATCGCGGATCAGCACGAGGATGAGGACGAAGCTGAGCGTCGCCGTGAGCGTCGCGAGGTAGAAGGCGGCGTCGAACCCCGTGAGCGTGAGGGCGAGGCCGGCGACCGCGAGGTCGTAGGGGCCGGCATCGACGACGACGCCGGCGGCGATCGGGCCGGCGCCGAAGCCGATCAGCCGGAACGTGTTGTAGGTGCCCATGTTGCCGCCGCGGTTGCCCTCGGCCGCCAGGTCGTTGACCAGCGCGACCGTCGTCGGGATGATGAACGCGCCGGCGATCCCCTGGAGCGTCCGGAGCGCCAGCAGGTGCCAGTAGGCCGTCGCCAGCGTGTAGGCGAAACTCGCGGCGCCGAGGATGCTCAGCCCGATCAGGACGAAGATCTTCCGCCGGCCCGTCCGGTCCGAGAGCCGGCCCGTGAACGGCTGCAGCGGGCTGTTGACGAAGCCGAACAGCGAGAGGACGACGCCGGTGAGCGCTACCTCGGTCAGGCCGAACGTCGACCCGGCGACGAAGTCGCTGGCGATGAACAGCGGCAGCACGACGATCAGAAACGAGTTGCCGACCGACTCCGCCATCCGGGCCAGCGCCAGCGCGAGTACCTGTGGATCGACTCCCAGCGGGTTCCTCATCGGCGAGCCAGCACCTCCGCGTACGCGACCATACTAGTACGTTCGGCTTGGCGAGGAATACAGTTGTGATCCCGCTCTCGGGATCGTTCGGACGCCGGGACCGGATCGCGATTGCCGTGCCACTCCAGCGCCGTCGGCGACCGCGCCGCGAGTACCGCCAGAAAAACAAGCGTTATGCCCGGCGCCCGGCTTCGTTCGCGCATGAAGGTACTCGTGACGGACCCGATCGCGGACGCGGGCATCGATCTGCTCCGGGAGTCGGGTCACGAGGTGGAGACGAGCTATGACCTCGCCGGCGAGGCGTTGCTTGCCGCAGTCGAGGGCGTCCACGCGTTGATCGTCCGCTCCGGGACCGAGGTGACTCGGGACGTGATCGAGGCCGCCGACGACCTCGTGATCGTCGGCCGGGCGGGGATCGGCGTCGACAACATCGACATCGACGCGGCGACGGACAACGGCGTCATCGTCGCCAACGCACCGGAGGGCAACGTCCGGGCCGCCGCCGAACACACCGTCGGGATGGCGTTCGCGACCGCGCGCTCGATCCCGCAGGCCCACGCGCGCCTGTCGGGCTGTGAGTGGGCCAAAGGCGAGTTCCTCGGCAGCGAGATCAACGACAAGACGCTGGGCATCGTCGGCCTCGGGCGCGTCGGCCAGGAGGTCGCCAAACGGCTGGGCAACCTCGGGATGGAGCTGATCGCGTTCGACCCCTACATCAGCACCGAGCGCGCCGACCAGCTCGGCGCCGAACTCGTCCCCGACCTGGCGGCGTGTCTCGACCGCGCGGACTTCCTGACGATCCACACGCCGCTGACCGACGAGACCGCCAACATGATCGCCGAGGAGGAGCTCGCCCAGCTCGAGGGCGGCTACGTGGTCAACTGTGCCCGCGGCGGCGTCGTCGACGAGACGGCGCTGGCCGAGGCCGTCGAGGACGGTATCCTTGCCGGCGCCGCAGTCGACGTGTTCGCCGACGAGCCCGTCGACCCGGACAGCCCGCTGCTCGGTGTCGAGGATGTCATCGTCACCCCGCATCTGGGTGCCTCCACCGAGGCAGCCCAGGAGAACGTCGCCGTCTCGACCGCCCGGCAGGTGGTCGCCGCCTTCGACGGCGAGCCAGTCACGAACGCCGTCAACGCCCCCTCGATCGACGAGAGCACGTTCCGGCAGGTCGAACCGTACGTCAACCTCGCGGACACCGCGGGCAAGATCGCCGTCCAGCTGTTCGACGACCGCCTCGAGCGGGTCGAGGTTACCTACGCCGGCGACATCGCCGCCCGGGACGTCGACCTCGTGACCGCCAGCGCCCTCAAGGGGGTGTTCGAGCCCCTCGAGTGGCAGGTCAACGCCGTCAACGCGCCCCGGATCGCCGAGCAGCGGGGCATCGACGTCGTCGAGACCAAATCCCGCCAGTCCGAGGACTTCCAGTCGCTGGTGACCGTCACCGTCGAGAACGCCGGCCGCAGCGTCAGCGTCTGCGGGACGCAGTTCGCCGGGGAGGACCCCCGGATCGTCCGCATCGACGGCTACCGCGTCGACGCCGTCCCCCACGGACACATGCTCGCCGCGCGCAACCACGACACTCCCGGCGTGATCGGCTTCATCGGCACTGTGCTCGGCGACCACGACATCAACATCGCCGGGATGTTCAACGGCCGCCAGACGATCGGCGGCGAGGCACTCTCCGTGTACACCCTCGACGACCCCGTCCCCGACGACGTCCTCGCGGAACTCAACGCCGACGAGCACATCATCGACACGAAGTACATCTCGCTGAACAACGGCGACTGATAGTGATTATTGCGATTATTTTCGTGACTACGTCACGTGAATGGTCGGTCCGCGGGCTGAGGCCCACACAGTGTGACTCTCCAGCGGTAAAGAGTCGCAATAATCACTATGACTGCGGCCGCTGTCGTTCATATTCTCACTCCGCCAGCGTCGCCCGCACGCAGACGAACACGGGGTACCGCGACTCCTTCTCGTACCGCTCCGGCCACGCCTCTCGAAACGCCTCGGTCGGCTGTGGCTCGACGAGCCGGTCCAGCCGGAAGCCGGCGTCCAGCAGCGGGTTGAGGATCCCCGCGAGCGGCCGCCGGTAGTACGGCACCTCGACGTCCCACTCCTTGACCACCCGTTCGACCTCGAAGTAGTTGGCGTCGCCCGGGTCGTCGCCCATCTCGGGGTCGTCCGGCGGGAACTGGTCGAGGGGGTGGGCCGTCGAGAACACCAGAAAGCCGCCGGGTTCGAGGACGCGGGCGAACGCCGCGAACGGGTCCCGCAGGTCCGCGACGTAGCCCAGCGCGAGCGCGCTGACGACGCCGTCGAACGCGTCAGTCTCCGCAAAATCCAGCGGCTTCTCCAGATCCGCCTGGTGGAACGTCGCCCGGTCGCCAACCGCGTCGCGGGCGTGGTCGAGCATCGCCTCGCTGGCGTCCATGCCCACCACGTCGGCGCCCTGCTCCAGCAGCCACTCGGTGTACACGCCGGTGCCACAGCCGGCGTCCAGCACCCGCTCGCCCGCCACGTCCGGGATGAGCGACGTCGTCGCGGGGAACTCCAGATGCGCGTTGTAGGGATTCTCCCGCACCTCCTCGGCGTACGAATCGGCTAGCTCGTCGTAGGCGTCGACCGCGATCGGTTCCTCCCCGTCTGTCATGCCATCCGCTTGCGGCCAGATCTCGTTTACGTCTTTCGTTCTCCGGTTGGCAGTGCCGGCCGCCGAGAAACGACGCCTCCCGATGCGCCTCGACCGCCAACCCGACCGTATGGCGTTTCTGCCCACCGACGCGGACGTCCGTCGCCGGCGGACCGCAGATCACACCTCGTCGAACTCGTAGTACGTCGAGCGGATCGTGACGGGCGCGACGTCGGCGACGTCGGCGGCAGCCTGCTGGGTGAGCGGGTAGCTCTCGCGCTCGGCAGCGGTGTACAGACAGGCTGCGGCCACGCCGCCGGGGTTGCGGCCGGTGTCGATGCCGCGCTCGCGGGCCTCTGTCGCGAGCGCCCGGGCGCGCTGCTCGATCTCCTGGGGCAGGTCGAGGTTGCTCGCGAAGCGGGCGAGGTACTCGCGGGGGTCGATCGGCCCCGTCGGGAGCCCCAACTCGCGGTTCAGCGCGTCGTAGGCGACGTCGAGCTCGTCGCGGGTCGCCTTCGCGGCGTCCGTGATTTCGGGGATCGTCCGCGCGACGGCGGCGGTCCGGGCGGTCGCGTAGACGGCCGCCGCGGCGAACCCCTCGATCGAGCGCCCCTGCAGGAGCCCCTCGCTCTGGGCGGACTCGAACAGGGCACAGGACTGCTCGCGGACGTGCTCGGGCAGCTCGAGCCTGCTCACCAGCCGCCGGATCTCGGTGAACGCGTACACGCGGTTGCGCTCGGCCTTGCTGCGGATCTGGGTGCGCTTGTGCTGGCGGCGCAGCCGGGCGATCCGGCGGCGTTTGCGCCCCGTGAGCCGTGTCGACCGGCCGATCTCCGTCGAGAGCCCGCGGTCGTGGCGCGAGCGCGTCAGTGGCGCACCCGTGCGCTCGGGGTTGGTGTCGTCGTCGTCGAACGACCGCCACTCCGGCCCCGGGTCGATCGCGTGCTCGTTGACGACCAACCCGCAGCTGGTACAGACTGTCTCGCACTCGCCCGCGCGAACGGTACCCTCACACTCCGGACATGTCTGGGCCTGTGTCGTTGCCATCACGTGGTAGTTGGCCCGGATTCTCCTTTTAAACGGAGCCGGAACCGGGGGTAAACGCCCGGCCCGCGCGGGATCTACCTACCGGTAACCGGTAGGTAACGCCGCCGTGTGGCGGTTGTGGCCGCCGCGACCGCCGCCCGAGGTGACAAACTTTTTTGTGGCGGGCCGCGCCAGCATCGCGTGATGGGGTTGGCGGAGATCGCGGAGGGGATCGAGGTCACCGAGCGCCAGGACGAGCGGGGGGTGGCGACAGTCGACGCCACGGACGCGACGCTCGCACAGCGCCTGGAGCCGTTCGCGGACGGGCTGCCGTGCTCGCCGGCGGCAGCGGCGACGGTGCTGGAGGAGTACACGGGCGGTGCCGCCGTGGGCGCCGCGGGCCGCGCGGCGGGGGTCGCCCCGGCGACGGCGGCGAAGACGCTGCACCTGCTCGGCGAGTCGGTGTCCCCCGCTGGACCGACCGGCCGGGAGATCGTCCGGGACTGGATCGCCGGCGACCTCTCGCGGACGGAGGCGCTGGAACTGTCCCGCCTGAGCGAGGCGGAGTTCGCGCTCGCGGCGTACGTCGAAACCCACGAGCAGATCGAGGAGGCCTGCGCCGCCGTCGAGGGCGTGCTCGCCGCCCGTAGCGTCGACGACGAGCAGCCCCTCGACGACGCCGTCGGCGACCCGCTCGACCGGCTCTGAACGTTTTACTTTCTGTCGGCGACCCGTTCCACGGCGTTTCTGCCGATCACCCAGTCAACGTCCCTGGCGGACTGAAAGGGCGAGGCG
>PXSF01000146.1:0-8093 GCA_003022845.1 Halobacteriales archaeon SW_10_66_29
GCAGCTGCTCCAGAACGCCAAAGAGCAGGGTGTCCACTCCGGCAAGTCGCCTGTGGGCCTCGCGGCCGCCGCGGTGTACGCCGCCGCGCTGCTCACCAACGAGAAGACCACCCAGGCGGCGGTCAGCGAAGTCGCCGATATCTCCGAGGTGACGATCCGCAACCGCTATCACGAACTGCTCGAAGCCGAGCAGGACATCCCGGTCGCCTGATCGGCATCGACACGGTCCACCCCCGCCAAGAGGATGTTGCCGGGCCGGTAGTCGCCGTGAACGAGCGACGTCGGGACAGAGAATTCGTCACACACTCATCACTAGAGAACGGAACGCTCTTTCGCGCACAGCCCAAATATCCGCCAATGCGGATCGAACTACGCGTTTGCTACCACTGTCTCAGGGGCGAACACGAGAACGAGCACAAGACGGCGGTCACCCGGGACCTGGTCGCGTGCGCCGAGGTCGTCAAAGAGTACAAGGACGTGATCGACCTCGAGGACGTCCACATCCGGAAAGTCAGGGAGGACGAGGGCGACGACGGGCGGCCGGCGGCACTGCCGGCGGTCGCGGCGACCATCCAGAACGAGGGCGTCGCCGTCAGCGACACCCAGCTGATCACGATGGGCGAGAACGGGTACATGCTCGTCTACCCGAACCCCCAGGACGCGCTGAAGGTGCTGGCGGGCAACATCGACGAGATCAGCAAGGTGACCGGGGGCGACATCCTGCCGGACCTCTCCCCGGAGGGCGCCGAAATCCTGTCGGGCGCGCCCCTGGGCGGCGGCCCCGAGGCCGAGCACGGCGGCAACCCTGGCGCTGCACACGGCGGGCCGGCAGGGGGACCGGGCGCCGGCGGCCCGGCGCAGGGCCAGCCCGACACCGACAGCCCGGCGGACGACGGCCCGAACACCCAGTAGCCCGATGAACCACGAGGCACTCGGCCCGGTGGTGCTCGTCGTCGTGACGGTCTTTTTGTTGTGCGGAACCGCGCCGCTGTCTCACCCCAACAGCCCGCCGATCCGGCTCTCCTCCGAGGCTTCGATGTCGAGTTCCGCCCCCAGGGCACGTTCGGCGGCCGCGGCGACCGCCGGCGCGAACGACTCGTCGGGCGGCACGCAGGCCGGGCAGTCCCCCGGGTTGCGAACGTCGCTCGTCGGGACGGCGGCGTCGGCGGCCTCCAGCGCACCGTCAGAGCGGTTCGCGATCACGGCGTCGGCAGTCGCGCCGACGTCGTCGAGTCGCTCCTGCGTCCGGGCGAGCGCGTCGCGGCCACGGCGGCTGTCGACGGTCACGACGGCGATCCGGTCGGCGGCGTTGACCGCGGCCAGCGCCTGGTTGGTCCCGAGCGGCGGCGTGTCGACGAGCACGACGTCGTACGACAGCGACGCCGCCGCAAGCTGTCGCTCGAACTGCCGGGCAGCGCCGGCGGTTTTCGCCCGCGCCAGCCGCTCGAACGGCGCCCGCGCCGGACACAGTGCCAGCCGCCCCGGCAGGTCCGCCGCGTGATCGTACAGCGCCGCGTCCAGCGGCACCTCCTCGGTGACGAGCGTCGTCACGTCGGGATCGATCCCGCCCTGTACGTGAGCAGCCAGCCCCTGGGTTTCGAACGCCGCGTCGAAGACAGCCACGTCCCGCCCGGTCCGGGCCAGCGTCGCGCCGCACTCGACGGCCAGCCGCGTCGTCCCGACCCCGCCGGCCGCACCGACGTACGCCAGTATCTGCGTCCCCATGGCTGGCTCTGCTGCGTTCTGTTTGATAAAGGTTGGCTGGGATACGTTGACGGAGAACAGACGCGCCGCCGGACAGGTTCGGACCGGTCATCCCATGAGCGCGACGCGAAAAGTGATGCTGGTGGCTGTAATTCGTTTATATTCGAGGTTTCACGTGCGTACAGCCACCAGTATGAGGAGTCCTATCGCCATGCCGGAAGCGAGGCAGCGTCCTCGAGTGGAACTGTCATATACGCTCCGTCCTGGCTGATGTCCGCAATGATAAACTGGTCTACAGGCCCGTTCTCGACAGACGCCATGACTTCCGTGTCCGCTGCCACCTCCGCCGGAACGACAGTATCCGACTCCATGTGCCACCCTATACCACACTCCTACATAAACCCACCGGACCTGTTTATCAGTTTTGATAGTAACCGGCCCGGCCCGCAAGACGCCTGTCAGACGAAGTAAGGACTTAGTACGAGCGGCGAGGAGTAGGTGGCAGTATGAACGTCGAAGACGTCATGACTCCCCGTGACGAGGTCGTCACGGTCGAGATACCGGGCACCCGGGACGACGTCCTGGAGTATCTACAGGACCGGGCGTTCTCGTCGGTGCCGGCGGTCAAGCAGACCGCCGACGGGGAGGTCTATCGAGGGATCATCTCACGGACGGCGCTGATCAACCACCCGAGCGAGGACCAGCTGGCGATGCTCGCCGAGGAGGTGCCCACCACCTCCCGCGGGACCACCCTCGCCGAGGTGGCCGAGCGGATGGCGACGACCGGCGAGCGGCGCATCCCGGTGGTCGACGGCGACGGCCTCGAAGGGATCATCACGGTGACCGACGTCGTGATGGCGATCGCCCGCGGGGAGGCCGACGGCAGCGTGCTCGTCGAGACCGTCACCGGGTCGGCGATCAACTGCATCTACACCGAGGTGCCGCTGACCGTCGCCGAGCGCGAACTCTCCTTCGCCGGCGTCCCCTACGCAGTCGTGCTCGACGACGAGGGCGGGATGGCCGGCATGGTGACCGAGGTCGACATCATCGCCGTGGCCCGCGTCGTCGAGGGCGAGGAGGACACCGGCGAGTCGATCGCCAACCAGGACGACGAGTGGGCCTGGGAGGGGATCAAGGCCGTCGGCAACCGCTACATGCCGACCCGGAACGTCGAGATCCCCACCGGGCCGGTCCGGGAGTTCATGACCGCGGACGTCGTCACGGTCAGCGGCACCCGCCCCGTCCGGGAGGCCGCACAGCAGATGATCGAGCACGACATCGAGCAGCTCCCCGTCGTCAGCGGCGGCGATCTCAACGGGATCGTCCAGGACATGGACCTGCTGGAGGCGTTACGATGAGTGGCGACACTGAAACCGAACGCCTCGCGGAGCTGGCCAAGCGCCGGGGCTTTTTCAGCCGGACGGCGGCCGCCTACGGCGGCGTCGCCGGCTTCTACACCTACGGCCCGCAGGGCGCCGCGCTCAAGGACAACCTCGAGGCCGCCTGGCGCGACCGCTTCGTCACCCGCGAGGGCCACATGGAGATCAGCGCCCCGACGGTGATGCCCGAACCCGTCTTCGAGGCCTCGGGCCACCTGGAGACGTTCAACGACATGCTCGTCGAGTGCGCCGAGTGCGGGGCGAGCCACCGCGCGGACCACCTCGTCGAGGACGCGGCGGCGGACGTCGAGGACGCCGAGGCGCTCCCAAACCGGGAGGTCGCCGACCTCCTCGCCGAGTTCGGGATCGTCTGCCCCTCGTGTGGCGCCGACCTCGCCGGCGAGCCCGTCGAGGAGTTCAACCTCATGTTCGAGACAAACATCGGCCCCGGCGACTCCTCGCCGGGCTACCTCCGGCCCGAAACCGCCCAGGGCATCTTCGTCGAGTTCCCGCAGTTCGCCGAGTACGCCCGCAACCAGCTTCCCTTCGGCGTCGCCCAGATCGGGCGGGCCTACCGCAACGAGATCAGCCCGCGCAAGGGTCTGGTCCGCCTCCGGGAGCTGACGCAGGCCGAACTGGAGCACTTCGTCGACCCCGAGGACGACGAGGCACCGCTCGGCCGCGTCGCCGACGTGACGCTCCCGCTGTACTCGGTCCCCCAGCAGCAGGCCGACGACGGCGCGGTGCAGGAGCTGACCGTCCGGGAGGCCGTCGAGGAGGGCGTCGTCGGGAGCGACTGGATCGCCTACTACCTCGGCATCTCGAAGCGCTGGTACGAGCAGATCGGCGTCGACATGGACCGGTTCCGGTACCGCCAGCACCTGCCCGGCGAGCTCTCCCACTACGCGTCGGACACCTGGGACGGCGAGTCGGAGATCGACGGCGACTGGATCGAACTCACGGGCTTTGCCTACCGCGGCTCCTACGACCTCGACAGGCACGCCGAGTACTCCGAGAAGGATTACACCGTGTTCAAGCAGTACGACGAGCCGGTGACCGTCGAGCGGCCGACCGTCGACCCGGACATGAGCTATCTCGGCCCCGAGTTCGGCGAGGACGCTGCCGACGTCGCCGACGCGCTCGAAGCCCTCGCGGAGCGCGAGCCCGACGCTTTCGAGGGCGACTCCGTCGCCATCGAGGTCGACGACGAGGTGCAGACGGTGCCCGTCGAGCACACCGGCTTCGCAATCGAGGAGGTCACGGAGTCGGGCGAGCACGTCAGGCCCCACACAGTCGAGCCCTCCTTCGGCGTCGACCGCCTCGTGTACACCGTCCTCGCACACGCCTACCGCCAGGACGAGGTCGACGGCGAACGGCGGACGTACCTCTCGGTGCCGGCCGACGTCGCGCCGACGACCGTCGGGGTGTTCCCGCTGATGGACAAGGACGGCCTCGACGACCGCGCCCGCGAGGTCGCGCGGACGCTCCGCGGGGCGGGACTCGCGGTGACCTACGACGACTCCGGCGCGATCGGCCGCCGCTACCGCCGCCAGGACGAGGTCGGCACGCCCTTCTGTGTCACCGTCGACTACGACACCCCGGCGGACGACACCGTCACCGTCCGCGAGCGCGACAGCACCGCCCAGAAGCGGGTCCCGGTCGCGGACCTGCCGGACACGCTCACCGCCCTCCGCGACGGCGACAGATCGTTCGAGGATCTCTGACGCCCGGCGATGTGGAGGATGGTCGGGCGGACGGCCGCCGCGCTCCGGCGCTCGCTCGGCGAGGAGACGCCTCGCCGGCTCGTCCACGCCAGCGGCAGCGTCCTCCCGCTTCTGTACCTCCTCGAACTCGCCGCCTGGCGGCAGGTCCAGGCGCTGTTCGTCGTCGGCTCGCTCGCCGCCGCCGCACTGGAGGTGCTGCGGCTCTCGGTCGGCCTGGACTGGCGGATCTACGACCGGCTCACCCGGAGCTACGAGCAGGACAACGTCGCCGGCTACGCCTACTACATGTTCTCGACGACGGCGGTCGTGCTGGCGTTCGAGCCCCGGATCGCGATCCCCTCCGTGTTGATGCTGACGATCGGCGACCCGATCAGCGGGCTGGCCGGCTCCGGCGAACTCCGCCGGGTCAAGCGCCCCCCCGCGCTGGCGGCGATGTTCGGCACCTGCGTCGCCCTTGCGGCCCCGTTTCTCTACCGGACGCCGCTGGCGGTGCTGCTCGGCGCGCTCGTCGCGACGATCGCCGACGGCGTGAAGCCGACTGTCGAGGGGTACATCATCGACGACAACCTGACGATC
Source organism: Halobacteriales archaeon SW_10_66_29 (assembly GCA_003022845.1). Lineage (GTDB taxonomy): Archaea > Halobacteriota > Halobacteria > Halobacteriales > Haloarculaceae > Halovenus. The sequence goes on from PXSF01000146.1 coordinate 5,384, forward strand.
CCACCCGCCACAGCGGGCGCGATCTGGGCCGGGCTCGAACTCTCCGCGGCGTTCGGACTCGAACTCTCCGCGGCAGTCCTGTCGGTCACGGCGGCGGTCCTGTAGCGCTCACATCTCGGCGGTCGGAACCGACAGTTTGTGGCGGTACGGCTCGAACCCGAGTTTCTCGTAAATTCCCCGACGAGCAGCCGGTCGGCCGTCGGAAGCGGCCACCCCCGGAACACACTTGCTGGCGGGGCCCGAACCAGGCGGTATGTCGCTGCGCGACCACCTCGTCAACGGCATCGTCTCGCTCGTGATCAGCGTCGGCGTCACGGCGCTCACCGCGAAACAGGACCCCGGCCCCTACGACGAGACGGACATGCTGCTCGCAGTCGCCGTCTCGGCGTTCCTCTCGGGCTTTTTCACCAGCTACTACGCGAAGTGACGGGAGAGAACGAGCGCGTCAGAGTTCCTCGTCGCCGAACTCGTCGATGCGGTCGTGGACGTACTCCGACCATGCATCCAGCGTTTCGTGCATCAGGTCGCGGGCCTCGGGGAGCGGCGTCGGGGAGTACTGGTAGACGTGGCCGCCGCCGTCGAGCAGCCGGCGTTCGCGGGTCGCCAGCCCCTTCTCCCGGAGCGTCGACAGCGAGCGGTTGACGTTGCTTCGGTCCCGTTCGAGCTCCGCGGCGAGCTCCTCGACCGTGCTCCCGGGGTACGCAAGCAGCGTCAGGTACGTTCGTGATTCGTGGCGCTGGATGTCGAACACACAGGTCAGCACGTCCTCGAACGACGGCTCGTCGTCGAGCATAAGCTGGCGGAACTGCTCTGGGGACGGGTCGGCCTCTGCCATACCGGCCATTGCAGGGCTGACTGAATAAATCCCCGCGTTGTCGCGGCGGCCAGGACCCCGCCGTGCCACGGCGACCGGGCTGTTGCTACGCCTCGTCGGTGCCGTACCCCTGCCGGCGCAGGCAGGTGCGCATCTCCTCGGAGGAGTCGTGTTTGTGCAGCCGCGTCGGCGTGTCACAGTAGTACAGCTCGCCGTCGTGGCGGAGCGTCACCTCGTGTTCGGACCCGAGAAACTCGGTCGTGACGAGGATGCGTCGGCCCTCGTCGAGTTCCGCCATGATCTCCTCGACGCTCAGTTCGCCGGCCTCGATCACGAGGGCGTCGCTCATGGGTCCCCGTTGGACGACCACCGTCATCAGTTGCCCGATTTGTCGACTCCGGCGCAGAGTACAAACCCGTCGGCGTCGATAGCTACGGGATAGTGACTGCACGCGATCCCACTACGATCCTGCTGGCCCGCCACGGCGAGACCGACTGGAACCGGGAGGGCCGCCTCCAGGGGTGGGCGCCGGTCGGCCTCAACGACCGCGGCAGGCGCCAGGCCCGCCGCCTCGGCGAGCACGTCGCTGGCAGCTACGACGTCGACCGCCTGCTCGCCTCGGACCTCCAGCGGACCCGCGAGACGACCGCGCTCGTCCGCGAGGCGGGCGTCGACACCGTGGAGTCGGAGACGCCACGAGGGGACGGAACCACCCGAGGCGGTTCCGTCGACGCCGATCCCGAGTTCGACCCGGCCTGGCGCGAGCGCGACCTCGGGATCTACCAGGGGCTGACCCGCGAGGAACTGGACGAGCAGTTCCCCGCGTTCGCCCTCGAGAGCGGCCTGCTCGCGCTGGAGGAGTGTCCGGACGGCGGCGAGTGCCTGGTCGACGCCTACGAGCGGACCGTCGCGGCCTGGGAGCGCCTCCGTGCCGACCCTGGCGGCGACACCGTACTCGTAATCACCCACGGGGGGCCCGTCACCGGCGTCCTCGCACACGTCCGCGGCGACGACCTCTTCACCGCAATCGCCGAGTATGCCATCGGGAACTGCACGCTGGCGGAGCTGCGGGTCTGGAGCGACGAAACGGTCGCTGTCCGGCGGGTCGAGGGCGGACCGCCAGCTATCGAGGAGTGATCAGTCGCGCTGGGGGTCGAGCTCCAGCCCGTCGGGCGTCTCCTCCGGGCTGACGCTGCCGGTCCGGTACCCCTGGAGGTCGAGCGTCACGTGATCGAACCCGAGGTCGCCGACGTGCTCGCGGGCAGCGCGGGCGAACTCCGGATCGAGTGCGGCGTCGAGTTCGTCCGCGCCGACCTCGATGCGCGCGAGGCCGTCGTGGTCGCGCACGCGGAACTGCTCGAACCCCCACGTCCGGAGCAGTCGTTCGGCTTTCTCGATGCGAGTGAGCCGTTCCTCCGTGACTTCCAGCCCCGTCGGGATACGCGAGGAGAGGCAGGCCATCGACGGCTTGTCCGCCACCGAGAGGTCGTAGGCGGCGGCGATCCCCCGGACCTCGTCTTTGGTGATGTCGTGAGCGAGCAGCGGCGAGTAGGCGTCGAGCTCCTCGACGGCGCGCAGGCCGGGACGGTGGCCGCCGCCGGGGTCGGAGGCGTTGGTGCCGTCACAGACCGTCGGGATGCCGAGGTCGCGGGCGCGGTCGAACATCGCGCCCAGGCGCATCGAGCGGCAGTGGTAGCAGCGGTCGTCGTCGTTTGCGACGAACGCGTCGCTGTCGAGTTCGCTGAACGCGACGGTCTCGTGGCGGATGCCGATCTCGTCGGCGACTCGTCGTGCGTCGTCGAGTTCGGCGGCGGGCAGCGTCTCGCTCCGGGCGGTGCAGGCGACGGCGTCGTCGCCGAGCGCGTCGTGGGCCAGCGCCGCGACGACGCTGGAATC
>PXSF01000146.1:8166-12182 GCA_003022845.1 Halobacteriales archaeon SW_10_66_29
GACGCCGTCGCGCTCCGCGAGGTCGTCCCGCGCTGCCTCGATTTTCGCTTCGACCATGGGCACTGTTTCAGTTCGGCGTGCAAAAACGCGTTGTTGGCAATCACCTACACCCGCCGTGAACGGCGGGGTTTGTCGGTGGACTCCCGGTCTATCCACTATACCGTGGAAGGCGAGTAGCCGCCATTCCCGTTCAATGTCCCCGACTTCAGGGCGAGGTGATAGGTCGCCCCTCCAGAACCAGACTTGAGCCGGTTCTGGATGTATCTGTGTGCGATATTGCGTGCCGCGTTGTAGTCGGCGTGTAGCTCTTTGCCGCATTTCTGGCAGGTGAACTCGTCGCCGTCGCGGTTGTCCCCGTGGGTGAACCCACAGTCGGCGTGACTGCACCGCTGGCTGGTGTAGGCCGGATGGACCGATTCGACGGCGATTCCCTCGGCGCGAGCTTTGTACTCGGTCTGTCGTTTCAACTCACGGAACGCCCACTGCTGGAATTTCGAAGCGTTGGAGATACGCTCGCGTATCTGCTCCAAGTCCTCGAACACGATAATCGAACAGCCCTGCGAAACGGCCTCTGCAACCAGCCGCTTCGACGCTTGGTGTAGGAAGTCCTCGGACCACCGGCCGAACCTGTCCCCGACAGACTCGATGGTGAGGTGTGCGCTCCGGGTGCTCTGCTGTTGGAGTCGAGCGCGGCGGCGTTCGTACTCGCGGCGCTTGTGATTCAGCAGGTCGGCGGTGCCGATGAACGCCCCCGTGCTGGTGACAGCCAGATACCCGTCCACGTTCCGGTCTACGCCGAGAACCGTTCCGCTCTCGGCTTCTCCCGACGACTCGTCGCGTTCCTGCATGACGGAGACGTGAAGATAGTAGGTATCGGTCTGCTGGTCGTAGCGGAGTTTCGCGCCCTGTTTCTCCCACTCGTTGCTTTCCATGTACTGGGCTTGCGGGGAGTTGTCCGGGTAGACGTACTCGGCGTGAACACGTCCTTTGCCGTATGCGGCCAGCGAACAGTATCCGTCGAAGTAACTGATAGCGTTGGTGTTGTAGACGGTCGTGTTCGACGTGAAAACGGGTTTCGAGGTTCGTTCGCCCGCTTTCATTTTGTCCACACAGCCAGTAAGCGCGTCGGCGGCATGGTTGACAGCGGCCACAGTCAGGTCCGAGTGCAACCCGGTATCGTCACGAATATCGTCGTAGACGAGCGGTTGTAGCCGAGAGCGCGATGTTATCACGTAGTCGTCGTCGTCTCCGTCCCATCCCCGGTCGGCAAACCGCTGTGCGGCGTCCCGAAACGTGTTCATGGTGCGTTTCAGGTCCTTTCGGCGCTCGTCGGGAACAGAGAGTTTGACCACAGCGGTACGCTGAATCTCCATCGACACTCCACAGGTGGCACTGATTACATATAAAAGTCGGGGAGTTAGCCGGGCAGTGACGTGGCAGAGGGTCACGGGAGCTTACGCGATTCCCGCCCGCCCTGTTCGACGCTCGGCTCCCCCGGTAGCCTACCCTGGACAATGAGCGAGGACACCGAGAAGACGGGTTCGCCAGCCGATCCCGACCGGTGGCGCCACGAGGCGGCGCGGATCAACGGCGTCGACCTGCACTACGTGACGGTGCCGCCGGACCCGGACGCGGTCGACCACCCGACCGGCGCGGCGCCGCTGGTCGTCCTGCTGCACGGGTTCCCCTCGTTCTGGTACGCCTGGCGGGGCCAGCTCGACGCGCTGGCCGACGCCGGCTACCGGGTCGTCGCCCCGGACATGCGCGGCTACAACCGCTCGTCGGCACCGCCGGGCGTCGACAGCTATCGCCCCGGGGAGCTGGTCACCGACGTCCGCGGGCTGATCGAGCACCGGGGCGCGCCGCAGGCGACGGTCGTCGGCCACGACTGGGGCGGGCTCGTCGCCTGGGAGACGGCGATCCGCGAGCCCGACGTCGTCGACCGGCTCGCGGTGCTGAACGCGCCGCATCCGGCAGCCTACGAGCAGCGGGTGCTTCAGTCGCCGACGCAGCTGCTCCGGTCGTGGTACGTCGCGGCCTTCCAGCTCCCCTGGGTGCCCGAACGGCTGCTCTCCGCCGGCGACTACGCCCTGCTCGAACGGGGGTTCGAGGAGACCGCGACGCCCGACGCGTTCACCCCGGCCGACGTCGAACGTTACCGGGCGGCGATGGACCGGACCGACTCGCTATCGGGGCCGATCAACTACTATCGGGCGATGGCCCGCGAAACGATCGAGGAGGGCGTCGAGTCGCTGCTGCCGTGGGAGGACGAACGCGACCGGACGGTCGAGGCGCCGACGCTCGTCCTCTGGGGCGAACAGGATCCGGCGCTGGAAGCCGGGCTGGCCGACGGCCTGGAGCGGTGGGTGCCCGACGTCCGCGTCCGCCGGTTCCCCGAGGCGAGCCACTGGGTCCACCTCGACGCCAGCGGGCGCGTGACCGACGAACTGCGGTCGTTTCTGACGCAGTAGCGCTACAGCTCGCGGGCGACCGACAGCGCCGCCGCCAGCAGCGCGTCGGCGTCGGACTCGCGGTACGGTCTGACCATACCGTCGCCTCGCGCGGCAGCACAATAACGTCGTCCCTGCGGGCCGTTCCGACCCGCCCCCGGGACCGCGCCGAACGCGCCCGAAACCGGTTGCGAACGGTTTTAGTGCTCCGTCGAGTCGTGGCAGGCATGGAACGGAACCGGCTGTTCGTGCTGGGGGGGTTGCTGCTCGTGCTCTCTGCCGCTGCCGCGCTCGTGCTCGCGAACGTGCTGCAGGTCGTGTTTTTCGCCGTCACGGTCGCGTACGTCCTGTACCCCCTCCGGCAGTGGATCCGGCAGCGGGGCGCGCCCCGGCGGGTGGCCAGCGCCGTCGCCACCACGATCGGGTTCCTGATCGTCGTCGCCGTGGCCGGGCCGCTCGTGTACATCATCTACCGCCGGCGGACGCAGCTGGTCGCGGTTGTCAACCGGATCCCGGACACGCTCGAGTTCACGGTCGGGGGCGCCGACCTGGCGTACGAGACGACACCGATCGTCCGGGCAGTGAACGACGTCAGCCAGCAGCTCGCGTTCAGCCTGGCGCTGGCCGCGCCGCGGCTCGCACTCGAGCTGATGCTGTTTACGCTTTTGGTGTACGGCATGCTGTACAAGCCGAGCGCGATCCGCGCCGCCGTCTACAAGCTCGTCCCCGACCGGTACCACGACATCGTCACCTGCCTGCACGAACGCACCCGGACGACGCTGTACTCGATCTACGTGCTGCAGGCGGCGACGGCGCTGGGCACGTTCGCGATCGCGCTCCCGCTGTTCGTGGCCTTCGGCTACAGCGCCTCGTTCACGCTGGCGGTCATCTCGGGCATCCTCCAGTTCATCCCGATCTTCGGCCCCAGCGTCCTGATCCTGTTTCTGGCTGCCAACGAGGTCCTGCTGGGCGACCTGTACCAGGCGGTGTCGCTCGTCGTCGTCGGGCTCGTGTTCATCGGGTTCGTCCCCGACGCGATCATCCGGACCCAGCTCGCGGGCTACACCGGGAAACTCCCGACGAGCCTCTACTTCGTCGGGTTCGTCGGCGGCATCCTCACCGTCGGCGCCATCGGGCTCATCGCCGGCCCGCTGGTCGTCGCCCTGTTCGTCGAGGTCGTCAGCATGCTCTCCGAGCGGGAGCCACCCGAGCAGGCGACGCTTTGACGGATAGCCAGCGGAAGCCTCGCCCTTCAGGGCGGGGTTCAAGCGACAGCACAGCCTCCCAACCCACGCGCTACGACTCGTCTGGATGTTCCACCGCATCCAGACCGGCTTCGATAACCTCTCTGTAGGCCTCATCAAGAGCCATATCTTGCTGTTTGGCGTAGTCTTTCACTCGTCCATTCAACGTGTGTGATATGTCGATGTTCGGGCGCATCGTCTGTGTCCAAAAGACATTTAGACACACAGCTACAAACATCTATCGTCGTGAGGCGAACCAACACGTTCGCGGTACGCCCGCTATCCGCCGACGACAAGCGGCTACTACTGGACCTGTTGGACG
>PXSF01000147.1:0-5349 GCA_003022845.1 Halobacteriales archaeon SW_10_66_29
CGAAGGTGCGTCAGCGAACCCGTAAGTTCACAGCCGGGCGAATTAACTGGTTGGATTCCCCACGGAGGAATCTTCGCCCTTCAGGGCGGAGAGGAGGTCAATGGTGTCGAGATCATCGCGTGACTGCGGCCGCAACGGCGACGGTGCTGGGGGGTCGCCGAGTGACTGTGGCCGCGCTGGCGACGGTGTCGGTAAACTACCTGTAACAGCGAGAGAGTCTCGTCCTTCCTGTGAGGGACGAGTGTTCCGACGCGCTGTCGGAACCGAGGACTGAACAGGGCGAGCGTGAATCGCGTAAGCTCCTCTGAGAATTCGCCGCGCTCCTGCTGGTTCTGAGTTCCCCACTGCCAACGCCACTTTCACTTTCACTCAGGGTGGCTAGTATTTACCTTTCCACGGCTCGCACCGTCAGATGGCAGATGAAGCGGACCAACACGTTCGCCGTGCGACCGCTCTCTGACGATGGAGAGCAACTGCTCCGGGACTTGTTGGACGCTTCCGCCGCTCTCTGGAACGAAGTCACCTACGAACGCCTCATGCGGTACAACGACGAGGACAGCTTCGAGGGCGAGGACGTGTGGGACGCCGATACAGGCCAACTCGAAGGCAAATACAAAGGTGTTCTCGGTGCGTCCACCGCCCAACAGGTGATACGCAAAAACAGTGAAGCGTGGCGTGGGTTCTTCCGGAACAAAAACAAGTACCACGACGAGTCGAACACGTCGGTCACAGAACACCCAGAACCGCCGGGATTCCGTGGTAACGAGGACGATGGACGCCAACTCAAAGGCGTCATTCGAAAGGATGCGTACACCGTCGAATGGGGCGAGCGGTCCCGGCTTGAGATACTGGTCGGGAGCGAATTGAAAGACCGATACGACCACACCGGGCGTCTCCGGTTGGAAATGGCTGGGGACGCGAATTGGCCCGACTACGAGAAACAGGGCCGGTTGGACCTGTGGTACGACGAGACTGATAGCACCTTCAGAGCCTCGCAACCCGTGACTGTTTCTGACGGTGCACGGAATACTCCACTGGCCTCCGAACAGGCCGCTCTGGACATTGGTGCAAACAATCTCGTCGCCTGTACCACGACGACCGGCCAGCAATATCTGTACGAGGGCTGCGAATTGTTCCAACAATTCCGTCAGACGACCCGACACATTGCCGAATTGCAGTCCAAGCTACCGAAGGGCCGATACAGTAGCGAGCGTATCCGGCGGCTGTATCGGAAACGAACCCGTCGCCGGGACCACGCTCACGAAGCGTTGTGTCGTGACCTGTTGGAACGTCTGTATGAGGATGGCGTTGATACCGTGTATATCGGTGGTTTGACCGACGTGCTGGAGACGCACTGGTCGGTCGAAACCAACGCCAAGGCCCACAACTTCTGGGCGTTCAAACAATTCACCGAACGGCTGGCCTGTACCGCCGAAGAATACGGGATTTCGGTGGAAGTCCGGTCAGAAGCGTGGACGAGTCAAGAGTGTCCACGGTGCGGTTCGACAGATCGAACGACACGGCACCAGGACACGCTCACCTGTCCGTGTGGGTTCGGGGGGCACGCCGACCTTACGGCGTCAGAAACGTTCCTGAAGCGGCACGCAGAACAGGCAGTCAGGCCGATGGCACGGCCCGTGCGGTTCCAGTGGGACGACCACAACTGGTCGGAGTCACCACGCTCTCCCGCGAGGGCAAGTCCCAACGAACAGCGCACAGACCCGAGTACCGTCCACCGTGACGGGAATATTGCCTCCGGGGAGACTCAGGCCGGCTGAGACTCCCGCGCCGAAGAGGAAACCGCGCCGTCGTCGGGCTGCGCCCGACTGCTTGCGGGATCTTCGATCCCGCTCTGTTGACGGCGCGGAGGATGTCATTCCAGGTTGAGGTTGACGTTGCGGACGCGGGTGTACTCCTCGATGGCGTACTTGCCCTGTTCGCGGCCGACGCCGCTCTCCTTGACGCCGCCGAAGGGCGTCTGCGGGAACGTGTTGGGCGTCTCGTTGACGTTGACCATCCCGTACTCGAGGTCGCGGGCGAACTCGTGGGCCCGCTCGAGGTCGCTCGTCCAGACGCAGGCCATCAGGCCGTACGGCGAGTCGTTGGCAACTTCCAGGGCCTTTTCTTCGTCGCTCACTTCGATCACCGACAGCACCGGTCCGAAGATCTCCTCGCGGGCGACGGTCATGTCGTTGGTGACGTCGGTGAGGACGGTCGGCTCGATGAAGTAGCCCGCGTCCTTGTCCGCAGGGATCCCGCCGCCGGCCGCGACGGTCGCGCCCTCCGCTTTCCCGGTCTCGATGTACTCCAGCACCTCCTCGCGCTGGGATTCGCTGACCATCGGTCCCATGCGGCCGTCGTCGTCGATGCCGGACCCGAGCGGAATCGACTCGGCGCTCTCGACGACCATCTCGACGAGGTCGTCGTGGATCGCCTCGTGGGCGAGCAGGCGCGAGCCGGCCCAGCACATCTGCCCGCAGTTCATGAAGATGCCGTAGTGGACGCCCTGGGTGGCCGCCTCGAGGTCGGCGTCGGGGAACACGATCTGGGGCCCCTTGCCGCCGAGTTCCAGCGTCACGTCGGCGACGTTCTCGCCGGCGTTTCCGCCGACGCGCTTGCCGATCTCGGTGCTGCCGGTGAAGGCGACGTGGTCGACATCGTCGTGGGTCACGAGCGGGTCGCCGACGGTGCTCCCGCGGCCGGGGACGACGTTGAGCACGCCGTCGGGGAGCCCGGCCTGTTCGGCGGCCTCGGCGTAGTACAGCGCCGACAGCGGCGTCTGTTCGGAGGGTTTGAGGACGACGCTGTTGCCCGCCGCCAGCGCGGGCGCGAGGCTGCGGCCCGCGAGCTGGAACGGGTAGTTCCAGGGGGCGATATGTGCGGTAACCCCGACCGGCTCCCGGAGCGTGTAGTCGACGCGGTCGCCGGGCACGGGGATCTGGCTCCCCTCGATCTTGTCCGCCCAGCCGGCGAAGTACCGGAACGTGTCGGTCACCATCCCGAACTCCAGCTTCGCCTCGAACAGCGTCTTGCCGTTGTCCCGGGACTCGGTCAGCGTGACGTCGTCGCGCATCGACTCCAGTGCGTCGGTGAAGTCGTGGAGGATCGCGGCGCGCTCTCTGGGGTCTATCGAGCGCCACTCGCTCCCGCGTGCGACGGCCGCCGCCGCGGCCTCGACCGCGCTGTCGACGTCGGCCGCGGTGGCCGCCGGTACTGTGGCGTACGTCTCGCCGGTCGCGGGATCGACTGATTCGATCGTGTCTTCGGCCGCGCCGTCCGTCCATTCGCCGCCGATGTAGAGGCTGGTTGGGCCGTCGTAGCTCATACGTCCGCAACTCCGGCCTGCGGCTGGTTATACATTCCCCTCGCCCGCCAGGAACCGTCTGTCAGTCGACACTCACCACGTGCGCGTCCGTCGGATCGAAGCCGAGCGTCACGTCGCCGTCGAGCCCCGTCGTGGTGCGGGCGAGGAGTTCGCGGCCGCCCCAGTCGAGGTGAACCCGCGTCGTCTCGCCGAGAAACTCCGCGCTCGCGACGGTCGCAGAGAGCGCGTTCGTCCCGCCGTCGACCGCGAGGTGTTCCGGGCGGACGCAGAACGTGAGCCGGTCGCCGACCTGGACGCCCGAGCCGTCGCCCCGACCCCTAGAAACGTCGCCCGGGACGCCGTCGAGGGCTACCGTGACGGCTGTCCCGTCGTCGACCTTGACGGTCGCTAGCCGGCCGTCGGCGGTCGATTCGACGTCAGTGACGGGGCCGTCGAAGACGTTGTTGTCGCCGACGAACGCCGCGACGAAGCGGGTGGCCGGCCGGTCGTAGATGTCGCGGGGCCGGCCGACCTGCTCGACCCGGCCGTCGCGCATCACGGCGACGCGGTCCGAGACCGCCAGCGCCTCCTCCTGGTCGTGGGTGACGTACAGCGTCGTAATCGACAGCTCCTGCTGGATTTCACGGATCTGCACCCGGAGGCGCTCGCGGAGCTTCGCGTCGAGGGCACTCATCGGCTCGTCGAGCAGCAGTACGTCCGGCCCGGGCGCCAGGGCGCGGGCCATCGCGATCCGCTGGCGCTGGCCACCCGACAGTGCTGCGGGATCGCGGTCCTCCGCGCCGGCGAGATCGACCAGTTCCAGCAACTCCGCGACGCGCTCCTCGGCGGAGACGCCCCCCGGTGCATCGGCGAACTTGAGGCCGTAAGCGACGTTCTCGCCGACGGTCATGTGCGGGAACAGCGCGTAGTTCTGGAACACGACGCCGACGTCCCTGTCTTCGGGCGGAACGCCCGCGGCGTCGGCGCCGCCCAGCCGGATCGTCCCCTCGGTCGGCTCCTCGAAGCCGCCGACCAGCCGCAGCGTCGTCGTCTTGCCACAGCCCGAGGGGCCGACGAGCGTGAAGAACTCGCCGTCCGCGACCGAGAGGGAAACGTCGTCGACCGCGGTCGTCGTGGCGTAGCGCTTCGTGACGCCGTCGAGTTCGATCGCCGACGGATCGGTGGGGCGGCGGCGATCCGTGTCGGGGCCATCAGAGGCCACGGTGCTCACCCCCGAGGCGGTCGATCACGACGAAGCTGGCGCTCGTGACGACCAGCAGGACGACGCCCATCGCCGTCGCGGGGCCGAGGCGGCGGCCGATGAACCGCTCGATGGCGATCGGCATCGTGAACTGGTCGGCGCCGGTCGCGAGGATCACCGTCGCGGAGAACTCGCCGATCGAGATGGCAAAGGCAAAGGCCGCCCCGGCGACGACGCCGGGCCACACCAGCGGGAGTTCGACATCGAGCAGCGCCCGCACGCGGGAGGCCCCCAGTGCGCGCGCCGACTCTAGCAGCTGTGGGTCGAGCCGCTCCAGCCCCGGCGCGACGGTCCGGACGACGAACGGGTAGCCCGCGACGGCGTGGGCGGCGACGATGGCGACCGCGCCGGTGACTGCTATCTCGACGCCGCCGATCCCGGTGCCGAACACCAGCCCGCGCAGCAGGCCGAGGCCGACGACGATCCCCGACACCGACAGCGGCGCCATCGCGACGGCGTCGACGAGCTTCCGCCCCCGGTACGAGCGCGTGGTCAGCACCGCGACGATCACCCCCATCGGCAGGGCGACGGCGAGCGCCGCCGCGCCAAAGAGCAGGGAGTTGCGGATCGCCGGCCAGGGCTGGACCTGGAACGCCGCGCCGCCGGCCTGTCGCTCCACCAGAAAGCGGTAGTGGTCGAGCGTGACCCCGCCCGCGTCGGTGACGCTCGCCTGGAGCATGCTCGCGATCGGCACCAGGAAGACGACGACGGCGATGGCGGCATAGATCGCGAGGCCGAGCCGGGGGAGGAGGTCGCGGATCGACAGCGACGGCGGACGGAGCGG
>PXSF01000147.1:5360-13898 GCA_003022845.1 Halobacteriales archaeon SW_10_66_29
CGGCCGCCTCCGCGTAGTCGAGGTCCTGGATCAGCCGGTAGACGAACACCTCGACAGTCGCGAGGCTGAAATCGCCCAACGCGAGCACGATCGGGAACGTGCCGAACGTGAACACGAAGGTGAGCGCGGCGCTCATCAGGACGGCGGGGTACAGCTGCGGCGCGACGACGTCGAGAAACGCCCGCCGCGGGCCGGCGCCGAGGCTGCGCGCGGTCTCGACGGCGCTGGCGTCGACGGACTCCCAGGCGGCGGTCGTGAGCCGCGCCACCAGCGGCGCGTTGTAGAAGGCGTGGGCCAGCACGATCGCTTTCAGCGAGAACAGCCACTCGATCGGGCCGAGCCCCACGAGCCCGAGCGCGGCGTTGATCGGGCCGTTGCGGCCGAACGCGGCGACGAACCCGACCGCGACCATGATCGACGGGAGCACGAACGGCAGGATCGTCAGCGAGCGAAGCGTCCGCCGGCCGGGGAACTCGTAGCGAGCCAGGACGTACGCCGCCGGCAGCCCCAGCGCGACGCTGGCGACCGTCGACAGCGCCGCCTGGTAGATCGTGAACCCGACGATCCCCAGCCGCCGGTCGGGCGAGAGCAGGTCCCCCGCAACCGACAGCGGCGACTCGCCAGCGAACAGCCGGGCGAGTTCGCCGAAGTAGAACGGATCCTGGAGGATCTCGACGAATACAGAGAGTGTGGCGGCGCCGTCGACGACGACCGCCTCGACGAACACCGTCACCACGGGGTAGTAGAACATCGCCACGAGCAGGGCGACGACTGTAGCGCCGAGCACCGCGAGCGCCCGGCGTTCGATCCGGCCACGGAGCGACCGGCTGCGGCGCTCGCCGTCGGCGACAGTGCCGGCTGGCGTCGCCGGTCCGCCGTCCGTCCGGGACCGTGATCGCTGCTGGGAGCCACCGTCCGTCCGGGCCCGGGGCTGCTGCCGGAAGCCGCCGTCCGTCCGGGCCTGCGGCGAGTCACCGTCGGCGGCGCGCCGACTACTGCTGGGCGAACTGTCGTTCCCAGTCCTCGATCCACTCACTGATCGATCCCTGAAGCTCCTCGTAGGTAAACGTCACTGGCTCGGGCGGCTCGTGGGCGAGCTCGTCGTAGTCCGGCGAGAGCTCGGCGTTGTCGGTCGCCGGGAACTGGACGTTCCGTTCGGCGATTTCGCCCTGGATCTCCGGCTGCAGGACGAAGCCCATGAACTCGCGGGCGAGGTCGGGTTCGTTTGCGTCGGAAAACAGCGCCATCCCCTCGGGGTTGGCGTACCCCTCGTCGTCGAGGAAGCGGATCTGGTGTTCCTCGAGGTTCGCGTCGTTCTGTGCCGCGAACACCTGGTCGGTGGAGTAGGAGACCACCATCGGCGCCTCGCCTTCGCTCCAGGCGCCGTAGGCGTCGCTCCAGGAGCCAAGCACCCGGACGTCGTTGTCCTGCAGGTCCGCCCAGTAGTCGAGGTAGCCGTCCGCGCCGTACTGGTGGACCGTGTGCAGCAGGAACGCCCGCCCGGTCGCCGAGGCGGCGGGGTCCTGGGTGATCAGGTCGCCGCGGTACTCCTCGTCGAGGAGCCCGTCGAACGTCTCGGGCGCCTCGATCGCGGTGCCGTCGTACACCGGGCAGATGTACCCCGTGTCGTAGGGGATCGCGCGGCCGTCGGGGTCGAACGACAGCCCCGGTTTGACCTGGTCGCGGCCTGCGACGTCGCCGGCTGCAGCGAACAGGGCGTCGTCGAGTTCGTCGTCGACGCGGACGAGCTGGTCGACGTTCAGCCCGACGTACATGTCCGCGCCGCTGCCCTCGCCAGCGAGCTGGCGCTCGATGTAGTGGTTGACCTCGTTCTCCGGCGCCTCCCACTCCAGGGTGGCGTCGACCGTCGACTCGAACTCCTCTTTGAGCCACTCCCCCGGACTGATCGAGGGGGCATCGAGGAACGCGCTGTAGGTCCCGACCGTCAGCGTCGACTCCTCGCCGTCGGTCGTGGCACCGTCGTCGTCGCCGTTCTCCATCCCGTCGTCGCCGTTCTCCATCCCGTCGTCGCCGTTCTCCATCCCGTCGTCGCCGTTCTCCGTCGGCGTCTCCGTGTCGCCGCTCCCATTGCCACCGTTTCCGTTCCCGCCGTCTCCATTGTCGTTACCGCCGTTACCGTTCCCGCTGCCGTCGTCGTCGCCGGTACAGCCGGCCAGCGACACGACGACGCCGGTTCCGAGCGCTGATACGAAGGTTCGGCGTCTCATTACCCGGTGATAGTCACGAGTGATAGATAAGTAGCGTGGTTTGGATACGGCCGAAGAGGGCGGTACGCGGCAAACTCTGCGGCGAGGCCTGGGAGGTGGGGCCGGTCCGGGTCGGCGAGGCGCCGGGCGCCCGCGACCCCCGGTAGCGAGCGCCGCCGGGAGGAAGGGATTTGTCGTTCCGGTCGCCAGTATCGCGTAGATGGTCCACTACGTCTACGTCGTCGAGTGCAGTGACGGCTCGCTGTACACCGGGTACACGACGGACGTGGGGCGGCGAATCGACGATCACAACGCCGGCGACGGCGCGAAGTACACGGCGGGCCGGCGGCCGGTCGCGCTCCGATACGTCGAGTACCACGACAGCAGAAGCGCCGCCCAGCGCCGCGAGTACCGGATCAAGAACCGCTCGCGCGAGGGGAAAGAACGGCTACTTCCGGACGATCCGGACCGTGTCGGCGTCGACCTCTCGTAGTTGTGCAGCGACGACCAGTTCCCCGCTGAGTGAGCGGCTCCACCAGCATGAGGTTCGTGAACTCGAAACACACCAGGCGCTTCCCGCGGTTTTACTTTCACTCTGCATGGCTGGCATATTTACCCCCGGCAGGCATTACGATGAAGTAGAGGGCACCCCACCCTCGTTCCACAAGAGCGCGTCACACGCTCTTTCCCCTTATCAGAATACATATGCCAGCAAACCGTCCGTCCACAATCGGCGTCTGTCCGCTCTGCGAGGCGACGATCGACCGCCACGACGTGTTGATCGAGTACGAACGCTCGGAAGGAGCCGAAGGTGTCTACGCCGAGTGTCCCGCCTGCCAGGACGTCGTGACGCCGGCGTAGGCCGGACCCGCAGCGTTTTTCATCCCCATCGGACACGCCTTTGTAGCAATGACTCCGAGTCGAAAGCCGCCTGATACTGGTGGCTGTAATTCTTTTACTCGCCAGTTTCTGCTATCTGCGGATACAGACCCGTTCCGCCTGGATTCTCAATTCGAGTTTTCACGTACGTACAGCCACCAGTATGACGTTAAAACAGTCGAGCGTCGAAACGGCCCGACGTCAGGGGGACCGGTCGCCCGGTTCGGGCCGATCAGTTGGGGGAAGGGACCAACGCCCTGTGGCGATCAGGCCTGCCGCCGGACGAGGTAGCCGGCTGCCGCCACCGCTGCCAGCGCGACGAACGCTGCGAGCAGGCCGAAGCCCGGCCCGCTGCCGTCGTCGGTTTCATTGCTCTCGCCGTCGTCGCTCATCTCGCCGTCTTCTTCGCTGTTCATCTCATCGTCTTCACTGCTCATCTCGTTGTCATCCTCGCCGCCGTTCATCTCGTCGTCGTCCATTCCGTCGTCGTCGCCACCGTTCATTTCGTCGTCGCCGCCGTTCATCTCGTCCTCGTCACCATTCATCTCGTCGTCGCCGCTTGTGTCGTCGTCATCGCTCATGTCCTCGACAGTCACGTCGAGGGGGCCCATGACCGGGCCGCCAGCGGCGACGTAGGGGCCGTCCTCGGCACCCTCGCTATCCAGGAAGTCATACGCCTCGTTGCCGTTCGTATCCTGGTGGGCCATTGCGAACAGCGTATCGTCGTCCTCGAGTGGCTCCTCAAGCGTAATTTCGACGCCCTCGTGGGTGCCGGGTTCGAGGTACTCGCTCGTGCCGCGGATGCTCTCGAACACCGCACCGTCGGTCAGCGAGGAGTCGTGAACCGTCACGAAGCCACCGTTGTGCAGCGTGACGCGCTCGACGACGACCGTCTCGGCGTCGGATGCGTCAGCGTCGGCGACGACTGTCGCCGTGACGCCCACCGTTCCGGGGTCGACGACAGCCCCGCCGTCAGCGGTGTAGGGACCGTCGTCGCCGCCCTCGTTCTCGACGAAGTCGTACGCCTCGTTGTCGTTGGTGTCGCGGTGCGGCATCGCGATCAGCTGCTGGGTGTCGGCAATCGGCTCGTCGAGTTCGATCGTCACCTCGTCGTGCACGCCCGCCTCCAGGTACTCGCTCGTGCCGCGGACGCTTTCGAGCGCGGCGCCGCCAAGCAGCGAGGCGTCGTGGATCGTCACGAAGCCGCCCTCGGAGAGATCGACGTCCTCGACGACGACGGTCGTGCCGTCGCTCGTCTGGCGGTCGAGGCTGGCGCTCGCGGAGACAGTCACGTCGCCGCCGTCCATCACGATATCACCGTCGGCCGTGTAGGGGCCGTCCTCATCGCCTTCAGTGTCGGGGAAGTCGTAGGCCTCGTTGTCGTTCGTGTCCTGGTGGGCCATCGCGAGCAGCGTGTCGCCTTCTTCCAGCGGCTCGTCCAACCGGACCTGAACGTCGCGGTGGAGGCCGGGTGCGAGGTACTCGCTCGTGCCGCGGATGCTCCCGAACACCTCGCCGTCCGTCAGCGAGGAGTCGTGCATCGTCACGAAGCCGCCCTCGGGGACGAACAGTTCGTCGACGGTGACCAGCGTCCCGCCGGACGCGCCGCCGTCGAACGACGACGTCGCCGTGTCGCGCAGTTCGACCGCTGCGTCGTCGAGGACGGCGTCACCGCCGGCAGTCACGAACGGCCCGTCTTCCTCACCTTCGGAGGCGGGGAAGTCGTAGGCCTGGTTGCCGTTCGTGTCGCGGTGTGCCATCGGAAGCAGCGTGTCGTCGTTCTGCAGGGGGTCCTCGAGCTGGATACGGACATCCTCGTGGACGCCAGCCGTCAGGTACTGGCTCGTGCCGCGGACGCTCTCGAAGACCGCACCGTCGAGGAGGCTCGAATCGTGCACGGTGACGAACCCACCCTCGGAGAGTTCGACGCGGTCCACGACGACGTACTCGCCCTCGGTGGGCTGGTCGCTGGCCGTCACGGTCGCCGAGACGGTCACCTCGGCGCTCTCCATGACGATGTCGCCGCCGGCGGTGTAGGGGCCGTCCTCGCCGCCGTTCGAGGAGAGGAACGCGTACGCACGGTCGTCGTTCGTATCCTGGTGAGCCATCGCGAAGAACGTCCCGTCCTCGATCCCGTCGTCGAGGTGGACGGTCACGTTCTCGTGGGTGCCGGATTCGAGATACGTGCTCGTCCCGGCGACGCTTCCGAACGTGTTCCCGTCGGTCAGCGACGCGTCGTGGATGGTGACGAACCCGCCCTCGGGCAGGGTCACCTCGTCGACGACGATCGTCGCGCCGCCCGACGTGCCGCCGGAGAAACTCACGCTCGCTTCGTGTTCGTCCGCCGATGCTGGGGTCGCAACCCCGCCCATCCCGCCGGCGACCACCGACGCGATGAGCACTGCGACCATCGTTACTGTCCATGCGTGAGAACGCATACTCTGTTCGAACAGAGGTACTTAAAAGAAGATTTTCCGAACTGCGACCGAACTCTCACCCAATTTCGTCCAAAAAGTAACCCACGTGTGCGATTTTTCGGGAACAACTGGGCACCGAAACGCGGCGAGACATTCGACCGGACTGGATAGTTAAATGATCGCGTCCAGGGGCGGCTCGGGGCCGGGAGACCGCCGGGATCAGTCCCAGGTGACCCAGGTGAGGAACGCGATGCCGGCGGTCTCGAGGACGTGCAGCGCCATCATCCCGCGCCAGGCGATGTTCGGGACGTCCGAGGAGAACCAGGCCGACAGCTGCGGGTCGACCATGTAGATGTACAGCGAGAGCGCGTTCTCGGCGAACAGGAAGAGAGCGAAGATGGCGAGCCCGAGGGTGTGTTTCGAGCGCAACTCCATGTAGTTCCGCCCCCAGACCGAGAGAAGGACAGCGAGCAGGACCAGGTTGACCCCGGCCGAGAGCCGCGCGATGTCGAACCAGAGACTCATCGTACTCCACCTACCCGATGTCTCCGTATAACTACTTTCCCAAATTCGTTCCAAATCCGGCCGGAAACGTCCCCGAATCGGGGGACGGCTGTCGTGTGGTGTCGTGTCATGCGTCGTCCACCTGTTCGATGATCGTGGTCACGGTCTCCCAGTGGTGCCTGGCGCGGTCGGTCGGGAGGTACACCGCCCCGTAGTCGTCGCCGCTGCTCTGGACGATGTCATTCTCCGTCAGGACGTCGAGGTGATGGCGGACCGTCTTGTAGTCGAGGTCCTCGGCAAGCTGGTTCGCGTTCCGCGGCCGCTCGTCGACCGCACGGAGCAGGCGGACGCGGTTCTTGCCCCCTCGCGTGCCCGTCAACACGTACCAGAGCACCGCCTCCATCGACTGATCTCTCGGACCCCCATAACCTAATAGCATCGCTCGGAGCCGCCGTGAGCCGCGTCAGCCGTCGACGCCGCCGCTCCCCGGACCACCCCGCCGGTGACGCCACCGTCAAGTGCACGCAGGCAAACCCCCGGGTGTGGCACCCGAACCGGCCCCGCTCGCCCGCCGCACGCCCGCGTTCCTGCTCGACCAGTTCGCCGTCATTCTGCTGGTCGTCCCACCGGCGCTGGCGGCCGGCGTCCCGTTCGAGGACGTCGTCTCCCCGGGCGACACGCGCCGGGTCATCTTCCTCGTCCTGATGGCCGTCGCGTTCGTCTACCACCTCCTGCTGGAGTGGCTGACCGGCCTGACGCTCGGGAAGCGCGCCCTCGGCCTCCGGGTGGTCGCCGACGACGGCACCCCACTCGGGATCCGCGGCTCTCTGCTGCGCAACGCCCTCCGGCTGATCGACGGGCTGGGCTACTGGGGCGTGGCGGTCGCGGTCATCCTCATCCGCGGCGACGGCAAGCGCCTGGGTGACGTCGCCGGGCGAACGCTCGTCGTCCGCGACCGGTGATCGGTTCCCCCGCCGTGGGTTGTTATCCGGTGGGTGGGTACAGCGTCGTAGTGACGGGCCGCCCGTCGGCCAGACACCGGCGGGGGTGAGCGCTGATGCCCGGCGCTGTCGGGGCAGCCCCGCTGTTCCTCGGCCCACTCGTCGTCCCGCGCTCGGCAGATAGCGCGCCGACCGTCCCACTTTTGGCCCGTCGTCCCGAGGTGTGCAGCATGGCCGACCTCGAACTCTCGGCGGACGCGCCCGCGTGCGCCGCCGACGGCGTCTGGCTCGCCTGCATCGAATGCGGCGAGCAGTTCGCGCCGTTCGACGACGTGCGCTACACCTGCGACGACTGCGACGGACTCCTGGAGGTCCGGTATGCGGACCCGCCGACGTGGGACGACTTCGAGGGCCGCGGCGTCTGGCGCTACGCCGCCGCGCTCCCGTTCGACGCGGGCGTCTCACTGCCCGAAGGAGCGACGCCGCTGCACGACGTCCCCCGCCTCGAAGCCGACCTCGGCGTCGAGCGCCTCCGGGTCAAACACGAGGGGATGAACCCGACGGGCAGCTTCAAGGACCGCGGGATGACCGTCGGCGTCCGCGTCGCCCAGGCGGTCGGCGTCGACCGGCTGGCCTGCGCGTCAACGGGCAACACCAGCGCCGCACTCGCGGCCTACGGCGCCCGCGGCGGTATGGAGACGCTCGTATTGCTGCCGGCGGGGAAGGTTGCCGCCGGCAAAGTCGCACAGGCCAGCCTCCACGGCGCCCGCATCCTCGAAGTCGACGGCAACTTCGACACTTGCCTCGACATCGTCCAGGACCTCGCCGGCCGCGGGGAGGTGTACCTGCTGAACTCCCTCAACCCGTTCCGCCTGGAGGGCCAGAAGACGATCGGCCTCGAAATCTTAGAGCAGTTCCGCGACGAGGAGGGCAGCTATCCGGACCGGATCGTGCTACCGGTCGGCAACGCCGGCAACACCGCCGCGCTGTACAAGTGCTTGCGCGAACTCGAAGCCAGCGGCGCGCTCGCGGCCGAGGAGGTGCCGAAGCTCACCGGTGTCCAGGCCGCCGGCGCCGCGCCGATGGTCGAGGCGATCGACCACGGCGCGCGACCGGCGGCACCGCCGTCGCCGTCTCCGACGAGGGGATCACGGAGGCCCAGCAGGACCTCGCCAGCGAGGGCGTCGGCGTCGAACCCGCCTCCGCCGCCTCGGTCGCGGGCCTCCGGAAGCTCCGCGAGGCGGGCGTCGTCGACGCCAACGAGCAGGTCGTCTGTCTCACGACCGGCCACCTGCTGAAAGATCCCGACGCTGCTGCAGAGGCGGGCGAGGACCCCGAACCCGTCCCCGGGACGACCGCGGGCGTGCTCGACCACCTCGGCGGGTGACGCCGCGGCGAAACGCAGCCATGCAGCCGGACGTGATCGGTGACGGGCACACGCCGACGAAAAGCGACCTCAGTTGGCCGGCGCGTCGATCGGGTCGGCGAGCCACGCGTACTCGTCGGGCACGCGGTCGAGCGACAGCGACGTCGTCTCCCGCTCGGGGAGGTCGAACAGCCACTCCGCGCCGTCGAACCGGACGAGCTTGG
>PXSF01000148.1:0-7985 GCA_003022845.1 Halobacteriales archaeon SW_10_66_29
CGACCGGAGGGAGCGCGCACAGCGAGCCGCGCGAGTTGAGCTGCCGGGGGCTTTCAAGCCGACAGTGACTACGGAAAGCCTGGATACAACCGTTCCTAAGGCGTCAACCGATCAGGCGTTCGCGGGAACAGGATCGCCTCGGTCACGTTGTCCAGCCCGGCGACCTGCTTCACGAGCCGGTCGATCCCCAGCCCGTAGCCGCCGTGGGGCGGCACCCCGTAGTTGAACGACTCCAGGTAGAACTCGAAGTCCGCTGGGTCGACGCCCTGGTCCTCCATCACCGCCCGCAACCGATCCACGTCGTGCTCG
Organism: Halobacteriales archaeon SW_10_66_29; assembly: GCA_003022845.1. Lineage (GTDB taxonomy): Archaea > Halobacteriota > Halobacteria > Halobacteriales > Haloarculaceae > Halovenus. The sequence continues at coordinate 310 of PXSF01000148.1, forward strand.
CGCTGGCCGCCGGAGGACAGCTCCAGCCCCCGGTACAGCAGGTCGAACTTCCGCGAGGCGATGTCGTCGCCGGGCACGTCCTGACGGTAGTAGAACTTCTCCTCCGGATACCCAACCACGAAGATCGCCGGATGGCCGCGCTCCGCGAAGTGCTCGCCGAGCAGTTGCTCACCACTCGAATCCAGATCGGTCGGGTCATCGGGGACGTGACCGTACTCCGACTCCAGGATCTCCAGCGCCTCCTCGAAGGTGAGCCGCGGGAACGGCTCCTCCGGCACCGACAACGACGCGTTCAGCTGCTCAAGCTCCCGCTCAGCACTCTCGGCGGCCTGCCGGAGCGTGTACCGCAGCGACTCCTCCTGGACGTCCATCACGTCGTGGTGGTCCTCGACGTAGCCCAGTTCCACGTCGAACATCGCGATCTCGGAGACGTGCCGCGAGGTGCCGAAGGCCTCGGCCCGGAACGCGTGGCCGACCTCGAACAGACGGTCGAACCCCGCCGCCACCAGCAGCTGCTTGTACAGCTGCGGGCTCTGGGAGAGAAAGGCCTCCTGCTCGTAGTAGACCACCGGGAACAGCTCCGCGCCGCCCTCCGCGCCAGCGGCTGACAGCGTCGGCGTGTCGACCTCCTCGAAGGACTCCGCGCGGAACCACTCCGTCATCGCCGCCACGAGTGTCGACCGCAGCGAGAAGATCGCCCGCACCTCGGGGCGCCGAACGTCCAGATGGCGGTTGTCGAGCCGCGTCGAGCGGTCGGCGTCGACGTCCTTGGCGACCTCGATGGGCGGCGCCTTCTCGGCCGCGCTAATCACCGACAGCGACTCCGGCACCAGTTCGACGCCGCCGGGCGCCTGTTCGGTCGCCGCGACCGTCCCGCGTACCTGCACGACGTCCTCGCGGCCGAGGTCGCGGATCCTGTCGGGGCCGACCGGCGTCTCCTCCTTGGCGACGACCTGCATCGTCCCCGTCCGGTCGCGGACCACGAGGAAGACCACGCCGCCGAGGTCGCGGCGGTCGTGGACGTGGCCCGCAATCGTCGTGTGTTTGCCGTCCGATTCGTCCGTGACGTCTTCGATGTAGGTTCGTTCGAGCATCGCTGATTTCCAAAAAACAATCGCAATAATCACTATGAGACCGAACTGCGACGCTCGACAGCGATCACGCCCGGCGCTGTCGAGGGATCGAAACAGCCTGTCGGTCAAGGGGAGAAGACTGGTGCACCTGCTCACGCAGGTGCATTGGTGGCGTTCGTGGCGACGGCACGGCGGCACGGCTGGCGGACCCGCTCGGGCACGCACAGCCGCGAAGCCGTCGCCATAACTACCTGGACCAAGGGAAATCGAACACAAATACGTTGTGATCGCTCGCGGGCGTCCGACACCGCGGGCGAGCGCGCACCCCCAGCACGTCAAGGAGCCCGCCGTCGCCGTCGAGTTCGACGTCGAGGAGTGATCAGGAGATTTCCGGCGGCGAAACCGTGTTCCCGTCGTCGGTCATCTGCTCGGCCGCGACGACGGCCCCCGCAGCCGCCGGGTAGACGACGTTGTCGACGTGATCCAGGTACGCATAGTGCTCCTCTCCGTCCGCGCCGATGCGGGCGAGCGTCCGCGCCTCCGGAACAATTTCCCGTGCCAGTTCACACACCGCCAGGTTCGTCTCCGTGTCGTTGGTCAACCCCGCGATTACGTCCGCAGTCGTCGGATTGGCCTCCTCGATCGTCTCGAAGTCCCTCCCGTCGCCGACGATCACCCGTCCGACGAAGTGGTTCGGGATTGCTTCTGCCTTCTCCTCGTCGCGCTCGATGATCGTCGCCGAGTAGCCGTTCTCCGTCAGGTTGACTGCCGTCCGTCGCCCGACGCGACCGCCACCGACGATCAGTGCATTTCTTGTTTTGACATCCATATGCTTTCGAGTGACCGAGGTGTAATAAACCAACTGTATTACCGGAGATACACACCTAGTAGGAATATTAAGAGTGGATATCTATCCAATCGTCGAATTTTGTAGTGGTCGTCGAACCCAAATGGATATGTGGCACAAACGGTCAACAAGGCATAGGGGCACGTAGCTCAGCTTGGATAGAGCGTCGGACTTCTAATCCGACGGTCGTGGGTTCAAATCCCACCGTGCCCGTCATCTGCGAACGACAGTGAGCAGTGACGGCTCCGGGGATTCGTGGGCTTCAGCCCGCGAACCAACCGTTCACGTGAGGAGGTCACGAAAATAATCACAACAATCAGTATCAGTTTCGACTGCCACAGACAGGACAAATCGTTGCCGATGAACTAGTGGGCGAACTCGCGTGCTCGTTCAATCGAACCCGTAGCGCTTGTGCGCTTCGTCGATGTCCACGATCTCGATCACGCGAACTTCAGCATCCGCTTCGAGAACATCGTAAAAGGCGGTGTGGGTACGACCGATATGCAACCGATACAGCTCTTTCCCATCGACTACCAGTTTCTCCTTGTCGCCGGCACCGGACTCCGGTCTCGGATACGGATCGTCCTCCAGTTTCCGGAGATTATCTTTTACGATTCGGGTACCTTTCTCGTCTAACGCAGCGACGTACTCACGGGCCTCTTCCGCGAGGAGGACTTCATAACTCATCGAGCGACGTTAGTTCCTCGCTATCTGCTTCCCGGACTGCAGTCGCCCGCTCGGCAAGGCGTCGACGCTGGTGTTCTTGGATCAGTTCCCCCAGCAGGTCGTCGTACGTTTCGCCCGCCTCCTTGAGCTCGTTCAGTTCCTTCCACCGCTCCTCCGTAACCGGGATTCGCTTGCTGGCATTGGACATCGCACTGACTCACGTGGTCAGTCCTTACAATTCTTACAGTCAAAAGTCTTTGGCAAGCGGAGCGCATTTGTCGCAATCAGAGTCGCAAATCGCCGGAAAGCCGGACCCCACCGTGCCCGTGCAACCGCCGAACGGATCCTATTCTTGAACGGCGATTATCGGCGTTCTGGACTCCTCGGCGACGTACGTACAGATGGGGCCGAACAGCCGGTCCGACGCCTCCGGCTGTTCGGTCTCGCCCAGCACGACCATATGATGGTCCCGGGCGGTCGTGGCGAGTGCGGCGTCCGGGTCGTCGGCCACCTCGACCGTCACCTCGAGGTCGGCCTCCGAAAACCCCCGAGCGAGCAGCGTGTCCTCGACGTCTCGCAGCATTTCGGTCGCCGCGTCGGCGGCCGCGTCGTCGGGCGTGACGTGGTACAGTTCCAGGATGAAGAGGCTGTCCGCGTCGAACGCGCTCACCAGGTCGATGATCTCCGCCTGGTGCCGGCTGTCCCGGAGCGGGACCAGAATGTTGTGCACGGACTGCAGATGATCTGCGAGGAGAACACCGTCGGCATCGGTGTCCGTAATCATCCGGTTGTGATACTCGCGTTCGGCAACACCAGCAGCCCCGAACTGCAACTGAACGTCGGTCCTCGCCCCTGCGCGGCTGAACTGGGCGGCGATCTCGTAGAGAGTGGCCTCCGCTTCCGTCTCGTGATCGTCCCGCACTGTCTCGGGTGAGAGCCCCTCCGGGACGCCCCAGTAGCCCGACAGCACGATGTCGAACCCACGTAACCCCGTCAGATGCATATCGTCCATCGGATACAGCTCCGGTTCCGCGAACTCAACGGGGATCAGGAGGGTCGGGTTGGACACACGTACTGGCAGTACACCACGACGGGAAAAATATCTGCTGGAACCCGTCGGAACGGATACCCATCGGTCACGGGTAGCTATCGGTCGTCTCCGGTGTCCCGCGGAGATCATACCGGGCCTGGCGGACGTCCAGACTGACGGCGACGCGATCGACTGACAGTCCTCCCTCCCCTTTTTGCAGAGCCGGGCCGATATCCCGGCTATGAGTCGCCAGTTTCACATCGTCGATGTGTTCGCCCAGGAGCAGTACGCGGGCAACCAGCTCGCCATCGTGACGGACGCGGCGGGCCTCTCGACCGCGGAGATGCAGGCGATCGCCGCCGAGTTCGACTACTCCGAGACGACGTTCGTGGTCGGGCCGCCCGCCGACGGCGCGTGGCCGGTCCGCATCTTCACCCCCGTCGAGGAGATCCCCTTCGCCGGCCACCCCACCCTCGGGACGGCGTGGGTGATCCGCGAGCACCTCGCCGACGGACCGACTGACAGCGTGGCGCTCGACCTCGACGTGGGGGAGGTGCCCGTCGAGGTCCGCGAGACGGACGGGGAGGAGGTGCTCTGGATGACCCAGCAGCCCCCGACGTTCGGCGACCAGCTCCCGCATGCGGATCTCGCGGAGGTACTCGGGCTCGACGTCGAGCAGCTCGACGCCGACTGGCCCGTCGGGATCGTCTCGACCGGGCTGCCGACGATCGTCGTCCCGCTTTCCGACCGGGCGGCGCTGGAGGCGATCGACGTCGACCGCGCGGCCTACGACGCGGTCACCGGCGACCGGGAGGCCAAGAACGTGCTGGCGTTCTGCGCCGACCCGCGCGAGCCCGACAACGACCTCGCTGTCCGGGTGTTCGCCCACTACTACGACGTCCCCGAGGACCCCGCGACCGGCTCCTCGAACGGCTGCCTGGCGGCGTACCTGGCGCGCCACGACTTTTTCGGCGACGGGCACGTCGACGCCCGCGTCGAGCAGGGGTACGAGATGGGCCGCCCCTCGCTGCTCTGGCACGATGCCGTGGCCGAGGGCGACGACGTTACCGTCCGTATTGGCGGCCGCGTCATTCCCGTCGCCGACGGCGAGTTGGTGTAGGTCGTTTTGCCAAACCGGGTGCTGTCCCAGCAGTCCACGCGGGGAACACAGATTTAGGGCGTCGGGACCGCAGTAGGAATGATGCGCGGCTCGCGGCTGGTCACGACCGAACGCGTGGTGTGCTTTGCGTCGCCGGGGAGCGACGCTGCCGTCGATATGCTCGCGGACGCGATGGACGCACACGACGCGACGCTGACGGTCAGGCCGGTCGGCGAGTCGCTGACGCCGGACGACTGGATCCCGGAGAAAACCCTCGGGATCACGATCGGTGGCGACGGGACGTTCCTCGCGGGCGTCCGTGCGTTCGCGCCGCGGTCGATCCCCTTCTTCGGGGTCAACACCGGGACGTTGGGGTTTCTCGCCCGGACCGACCCCACGGACCTGCCTACGGCGCTCGAAGAGATCTTCCGCGGCGAGGCGTCGGTCTCCGACCGGCAGCGCTTCCGGGTGACCGGTCCCGGTGTCGAGGCGACCGGAATCAACGAGGTGACGTTCGAGCTCCCGATGCCGGAGGACCCCGTCGGGCGGAAAGTCTGCCAGCTCGAGGTGGTCGCCGGCGGGGAGTACCTCGGGCGCTACGAGGGAACCGGCCTCGCCGTGGCCGCCCCGACCGGTAGCACCGCGATGGCGCTGTCGGCCGACGGCCCGCTGCAGTACCCGCCGGGCAACCGCACGCTGCAGGTCGTCGGCCTGCACACCAACCGGCTCGGCTTCCGGCCAGTCGTGCTCGACGCCGACCGCGAGGTCCGCATCGCCGCGGACAGCGCCGTCCGGGTGTCCGTCGACGGCGGCCGGCCACAGGTCGACGCCGACGCCGGCGACGCCTTCCGGATCACCGGCGCCGACGAGCCGGCACACCTGGTCTGGACCGCACAGGACGCGCAGTTCTTCGACGCGCTGGCCGGCAAACTCGGGTGGGGGAACCAGCAGGACCGCCCCGAATCGCCGCGGCCAACCTGGGCGGCTGACGCCGCCGACGACTCCCCACCGCCGCGCGCCGAGCAGGCCCGCCGGGCCGCTCGCGAGGCGGTCTGCGCCGCGGGCGAGGCCGTCGATGCGGCGGTCGACCGGGTTCGACAGGAGGGGGCCGCCCCCCGGCAGACCGCCGACGCTGCCCGCCGGAGCAGCGAACGGATCCTCGCTGCGGTGCTCGACCGGTCGTTCCCCGGGATCGATCTCCGCTCCCCCGACGGAACGGTGCGCGAGGGCGACGGCGACCGCGACGGCGGAGCCACCTGGCTCGCCGCGCCGCTCGATGGCCGCACCAACGCCGAGCGCGGCAACTCTCAGTACGTCGTCTCGGTCGCGCTGCTGGACGACGGCCCCGCCGTCGGCGCCGTCGCCGCACCGGCGTTCGACGACGTGCTCAGCGCCCGCCGCGGCACTGCGCCGGTGCGGGGCAGCCTCGACGACGACGCCGACGAGGATGTCCCGGTTGGCCCGACAGCCCGCGACGACCTCGACGGTGCGGCAGTTCTCGTCGAGGGGGAACCGCCGGATGGGCTGGCTGGGACGCTCGCCGGTGCCGGCGAAATCCGGCGGCTGGGCAGTCCGGCACTCGCGCTCGCGCACGTCGCCGCCGGCCGCGCGGACGCCTGCCTGCTGACGGATGTCGACGCCGCGACCGTCGCCGGCGGCTGCTGTCTCCTCGACGCGGCCGGCGGTCAGGTGACGACGCCGGACGGCAAGCCCCTCCACCTGCGGGGAGTCGACGCCGGCGACCGCGTGTCACTGCTGGCGTCGAACGGACCGCTGCACGAGGCGCTGCTGGCGACGCGCTGAGTAGCGCGAACACCGTTTCAAACAAAAAACATTTACCGCGAACACCTGAGCGTTTGTTCATGCACCGCCGCCAGTTTCTCCTCGGAACGGGGTCCCTCCTCGGGGGTGTGGCCGGTTGTTCGGCTCTCTCATCCGGTTCGTCGATGATCGATCTAACCCTGTTCAACCAAACTGACACCCCATACACTGTCGAGATGGATCTGTTCCAGGCTGACGTGCAATCCCGTAGCGATGCGAGAGTGTTTACGGGGAGACTCGACGTGCCAGCAGGTGGGGAAACGCGACGGAACGAGATCACCGAGGCCGAGCCGCTTCTCATCCGGTACGGGGCCTACGAAGAGAACAGTAGACTGACCGATCAGGATCACTCCCACTACTATCCGCCGGGAGGGGACGACAGTCTGACGTTCGACATCCAGCAGTCTGGCACCGTCACCAGGAGACACTTGTAGGGGCTTTCCCGAGACGTCAGCGCACGCGAAGAATTGCTCGGCCGAGTAAGTGCCGAAACACTTACGACGACAAATTCAAAATAAATTCACATGAGTAGAACGTCGATCACTGTCGATGCAGTCACGAAAGAGCGACTGGATCAGTTAAAACGGGACGACGAAACGTGGGACGAATACCTGCTCCGGATCAGCGAGCCGGAGGAGCCGATCGAGGCCGGTGCGTGGTCGGACGAGGAGGCGGACCGGGCAAAGGAGTCGATCCGGAAGTCGCGGGAGAACTGGTGATGACCTTTCTCGATAGTTCGACAATCATCGAGTACCTGCGCGGGAACGGGACCGTCATCGAGTATCTCGACGAACGTCGGCCGTGGTGGACCTCGACACTCTGTGTCTTCGAGGTCTTGAACGGTCCTGGGGGATCCGCGGATTTCGATCCGGTGGAACAACGGCAACGGTTCGGCGGCGTTCAGGCCCTCGAATTCAACGAACAGCTCGCACTCGAAGCCGCACGGCTGCAGCACGCAGCTGTCCGTGATGGCCACGAGCTGTCCCATCGCGACGCGATGATCGCCGCGACGGCTCGCTCAACCGGCGACGAGTACGTCGTCGCGGACAGCGACTTCCAGACGGCCCCGCTGGAGGACGTCATGGAGGTCACGAACCTCCAGGGCGACGAGTGACGGCGACGGTTCCGATTACTCCTCGA
>PXSF01000148.1:8072-11512 GCA_003022845.1 Halobacteriales archaeon SW_10_66_29
CCCCAGACGTACGTCCGGCCGCGCTCCCGTTCCGTCTCGGAGGGCCCCGCGGCGAGCTGTCGGCCGAGCGCCTGCAGCCCGCGCTTGACCGGTTCGACCGAGAGCAGCGTCGAGACGGGCTGTGAGACCTCCATCGCGCGGGCGGCCAGCTCGGGCATCGCCGTGTACACCTCGACGTTCTCGATGCCGGTCGTGTAGTAGGCCGTCGAGACGTCACCCCAGGGAATCCTGACAGCGTGTTTCGGGCCGTTACCGAAGTCGATGGTCCGGCTCTCGCCGCTCAGCGGCACCTCCTCGACGACGCCGTCCCGGCGGACCTTCCCGCCGGCGCTTGCGTGTTCGATCGCCGACGCGACCGTGCCGCCGGACACCGACGTCGGCGCCTCGAAGCCCAGCCGGAGGTGGGTCGCGCCCTGCAGGCGGTCGTGGAGGTGCCCGGCCGTGCAGTCGGTCGGCACGACGTCGAACCCGGCGCCGGGGAGCAGGCACACCCCGGCCTTCTCGGCCTCCCGGTCGCGCTCGGCGAGCGCATCGAACACCGGGAACTCGCCCGTGATGTCGAGGTAGTGGGTGCCCGACTCCAGGCAGGCCTCGACGAACGGCTCGTAGGTTTCGACGAACGGGCCGGCGCAGTTCAGGGCCGCGTCGACGCCACCGAGGTTGTCGGCGGCATCCTCGGCGGGGAACACCCGCGACTCGGTGCCGAGCTGGATCCCGACGCCGCGGGTCTTGGTCCCGTTGCGTCCGGCGACGATCACGTCCAGGTCCCGGTCCACCGCCTCGCGGGCGATCAGCTCGCCCGTGTAGCCGTAGGCCCCGTAGAGCAGGAGGGTCATACCCCCTGGTTCGGGGCGCCCGGTAAAATAGCCGCCGGCCGCGTTCACAGAATATCAAGGCGGATGGTACGGGGTCCGGCCCGCCGTCCGACCGACAGTACGCAGACAAACAATCCAGACAACAGATTCGTACGGTTTTTGCCGTTGCACCGGGTACAGAGGTGTACCGAATGATCTCGAAAGGCTGCGAGCAGTGTGCGAAAGGCGGAAAGATGGTGCTTTTCGTCTACGGCTACTGCGACCAGCGCGACTGCTTTTACTGTCCGCTCGGCGAGAACCGCAAGAACGTCACCGACATTTATGCCAACGAGCGGAAAGTCGAGTGCGACCAGGACGTCATCGACGAAGCGCGGCGGATGGACGCGCTCGGGTCGTCGATCACCGGCGGCGAACCCCAGGAGGTGCTCGACCGGACCTGCCACTATCTGTCCCTCCTCAAAGAGGAGTTCGGCGAGGATCACCACACCCACCTCTACACCGGGATCACCGGCGGCCGGGAGAACATGCGCCGGCTCGCCGAGGCCGGCCTCGACGGCTGGAGCAGTGGGGCGACCTCCACGGCACCGAGTGGGAGGAAATCCTCTACGTCGCCCGCGAGGAGGGGCTCACCCCCGCCTTCGAGATTCCGGGCATCCGCGCCGAGGAGGAGTTCCTGGCGTTTCTCGACGAGGGCGCCGCCGAGTTCTGTAACGTCAACGAGTTCGAGATCAGCCAGGGCAACTTCCGCCGGATGCAGGAGGAAGGCTTCGAGCGCAAGGAGGGCCACATGAGCGCCGTCGAGGGGAGCCACGAGATCCTGGACGTGATGGGCGACCACCCGAAGGTGTACTTCTGTACCTCCGTGTTCAAGGACGCCGCCCAGCACCGCAACCGCCTCGAGCGGATGGCCCGGAACGTCCGCCGGCCGTTCGACGAGGTCACCGACGACGGGACGATCATCTACGGCAAGACCTGGGCCGACCCCGAGCGCTTCGCGGAGCTCGGCGTCCCCGAGGAGTTCTACGCCGTCAAGTCCAGCCACGTCGAACTCGCGTGGTGGCTCCTCGAGGAGATGCTCGAGGAGGGCGACCTCGAGGAGGGCGAGATCGTCGAACAGCACCCGACCGTCGACGGCACCGTCGTCGAGCGGACGCCGCTGGCGTAGTCGCCCGTCCCCGTCGGCGCCGGATCGCAGAACACAAAAGCCATGAGGGGTCGGACAGAGGTACCCGATAGTGACTGGTGGGACGTACACGCTGGTGATCGACCTGGCCGAGCGGGCCGAGGTCGAGGTCGGTGCGCTCGGGACGTACACGTTCGATCCCGGCACCGGGAACTCGCCGCCGGCGAACGCGACGTCCGCCACTGGCACGTCGACTACCTGCTCGGCCACCCCGCGACCGCCGTCGACGCCGTCGAGCGGACGCCCGGCGCCGACGCCGAGTGCCGGGTCGCCGCCAGCGTCGAGGGGGCGCCCGTCCCCGACTTCGGCTGCTCGGACTGCGGCTGTGACTCACACCTGTTCTACGACGCCTCCCGGGCCTCGCTGCTTGGCTCCGTCCACGAGACCCACTGCTCGGTACGGGACGAACGGGTGAACACGGACCCTTGACCTCCTCTCCGCCCTGAAGGGCGAAGATTCCTCCGTGGGGAATCCAACCAGTTGATTCGCCCGGCTGTGAACTTACGGGTTCGCTGACGCACCTTCGGCCCTCGAAGTGAGGGTGTGGCGGGTTGGTTCGACGTATCCGCTCGGTGTTGCCCTCCGTTCTGGAGTGGCACTCACAGGCGTCCAGCACAGTGAGCAGCGGGCCGGGCCATCGGCCTCACAGTCCGTTGCAGCCACGAGTGGACTGTACTGTCGTGACATGCCAACCGCTGCTGGTTGGGCTGCGAAGGTGTGTGAGTGTGAGTGTGCAGACCCACTCGTCGCCAGCTTGAGCATGAGCAGGTTCCCCGCAGCAGCATGTCGCATGTCTACCATCATATTCCATGTCGGGAAATATAAGTGGTGGGATTCCTATCAGGTGACAGCGAGTGGGTTTGTTCCTATCGTGTCGGCTTCATCCCCGCGCTGAAGCACGAGGCTTTCGCCTTGACTTTCCGTAATCTCGAAGCGCGCACCACGACGGGGCTCGACGGCGACGTGACGCTCGGTTTCGACCCGGCGGACGCGCACGTGGTGAGTGTAGAATGAGATGCGAACCCATCTGCCAGTTTCTGCCGATCGATCACCCTACGCCCTGGCGGACTGATGGTGATTGTTGGGACTCGTTACCGCCGGAGAGTCACAATTCGTGGGCTCCAGCCCGCGAACCAACTGTTCACGCGACGTGGTGCCGAAAATAATCACAACAATCACTATAAAAGGGCGAGGCGGAGTTGACGAACCCCGGCGATGTAAGCACTACAGGCCGCGAAGCGGCCGAAGCGCGCAGCGAGCCGCGGGAGTCGAGCGCGCCGAGGGCCTTCTACGTTACGACAGTAGCAGTGGCACTGTTCAGATAAGAGTTCAACTGCGACTACCGCAGACAGCGTGAAAGCCCCCGCTGGCTCCGGTCGAGGGGCTCGCTGCGCTCCTCACTGCGTTGCGGTGCTTACGTCGCCCGTCTTCCCGGAGCCAGC
>PXSF01000149.1 GCA_003022845.1 Halobacteriales archaeon SW_10_66_29
CCGGCAGTTCTTACGCTAGGAGCTGTCGGTTGGGGATTACCGTTGCGACTGTCACGCTGAAAGCCCCCGCTGCTCGACCCTCCGGGGCTCTCACGGGTCACTGCACTCTCCGCTCGCTTGTTTGGCGGCTCTCCTCTCCGTTCGAGCACGCTCGCCAGCGCGCGCCGACGTTGTCAGCCGAGGTCCAGAGACAGACGAACGGACGGGATTTTGTGTCCGCGGTGCGAGAGGCCAGGTAATGCCGACGAACGTCGCCATCGCGTGCCAGGGTGGGGGGAGCCACACCGCGTTCACGGCCGGGGTCCTCCGGACGCTGCTGCCCGAACTGGCCGACAGCGACGACCGGCTGGTCGGGCTGAGCGGCACCTCCGGCGGCGCCATCTCGGCGGCGGCGGCGCTCTCGGGCTACCTCGACGACGGGGCCGAGGGCGCAGTCGACACTCTCGACGCGCTGTGGGGCGACATTGCGGCGGACGAGGCGTTCGAGACGTGGTTCAACGCCTGGCTCGTCCAGGGGATGAGCGCCCACCACTGGTCGTTCCCGACGCCGACGGTCAGCCCCTACGACGTCCCGGTCACCGCCTACGGCGAGCGCAAACTCCGGGAGATCCTCGACCGTCACGTCGACGTCGAGGCGCTGTCGGCGCTCGCCGACCCCGACACCCCGCATCTGGTCGTCGGCACCGTCGACATCAACGCCGGCCGGTTCGAGACGTTCGAGGACGAACACGTGACCGTCGACGCGCTGCTCGCGTCGTCGGCGGTTCCGACGCTGTTCCGGGCGGTCGAGATCGACGGCCACTACCACTGGGACGGCCTGTTCTCCCAGAACCCGCCGATCCAGGAGCTGCTGCACACCGACCCCGAGCGCAAGCCAGAGGAGCTGTGGGTCGTCCAGATCAACCCCCAGAGCTACGAGGGCGAACCCACCGACATCGCGGACATCGTCGACCGCCGGAACGAACTCGCGGGCAACATCTCGCTCAATCAGGAGCTCCGGTTCGTCGAGACGGTCAACCACTGGCTCGCCGAGGGCGACCTGCCGGCCGAGAAGTACACCCACACCGAGATCCGCCGCATCAGCCTCGACGAACAGCTCAGTTACGAGTCGAAACTCGACCGTAGCCCCGCGTTCATCGAGCGGCTCACCGCCCGCGGGATCGAGGAAGCCGAGGCGTTTCTCGACGACCTCGGCGACGGCCACGAACACGCGGCCCAGTTCGGCTTCAGCCACGACGAGGACCGCCGCCGCGAGCGGCCGGACTACGGCGGGGAGTGAGACTCTACGGAGCCGAGTAGGGCTGGCGGCGGATCGGACAACCACCAGTTCCATTACGCGCCTCGCGTAACGTCTGGCATGGAACTCACAGACGAACAGCAGCTCATCAGGGGGACGGTCCGGGAGTTCGTCGACGAGGAGGTCCGCGACGGCGTCAGGGAGGCCGACGAACGCCAGGAGTTCCCCGAGGACGTGTGGGACGATCTCGCCGAACTGGGGTTCGCGGGGCTGACCGTCCCCGAGGAGTACGGCGGCTTCGACGCCGACGAGGTGACCGACAGCATCATCAACGAGGAGCTCGCCCGGGGGCACCTCTCGCTGGCGACGGCGCTGTCGGTCCACTGCCTCGCCACCTCCTGCATCCGGCAGTTCGGCACCGAAGCCCACCGCGAGGAGTGGCTGCCGGCGATGAACGACGGCCGCCCCGTCGGCGCGTTCGCCCTCTCGGAGGCCGACGCCGGCTCGAACCCCGCCGCGATGGACACCGAGGCCCGCAAGGAGGGCGACGAGTTCGTCATCAACGGCAAAAAGCAGTGGATCACCAACGGCCAGCGCGCCGGCGTCGTGATCCTCTTTGCCAAGACTGACCGGGACGACCCCGACAGCATCACGCAGTTTCTCGTCCCGAAAGACATCGACGGCGTCGAGGTCGGCAAGAAGGAGGACAAGCTCGGCCTCCGCGCCAGCGACACCACGACGCTCATCTTCGACGACGCTCGCATCCCCGCGGAGAACCAGCTGACGGAGGTCGGCAAGGGGCTGAAAGCAGCTTTCTCGATCCTGACCGGCGGGCGGGTCGCCATCGCCAGCCAGGCCGTCGGCGTCGCGCAGGCGGCTCTGGCGGACGCTGTCGAGTACGCCCAGGAGCGCGAGCAGTTCGGCCAGCCGATCATCGAACACCAGGCCATCGCCCACAAACTCGCGGACATGGGGACGCAGGTGCAGGCAGCGCGCCTGCTCGCGCGCGACGCCGCCCGGCAGAACGAGGACGGCGTCGCCCCGCAGGCGGCTTCCATGGCGAAGTACTTCGCCAGCGAGGTGGCCTGCGACGTGGCCGAGGAGGCCGTCCAGGTCCACGGCGGCTACGGCTATACCAAGGACTTCGCCGTCGAACGCTACTACCGCGACGCCAAGATCCTCACCATCTACGAGGGCACCTCCGAGATCCAAAAGCAGATCATCGCCCGCCACCTGAAAGATTGATACTGATTGTTGTGATTATTTTCACAACCACATCGCAGTAGCGGCGGTTTCACGGCTCGAAACTGACTTCTGACGAATACCCGGCGGTAAAGAGTCACAACAATCAGTATGAGTCCCGTTCGTTGCAGGCTGACCCATCCTGATGTGCCGCCAGCCACCCCGGGAGGGGAGACGTTTGGACGGATCTGCGAGAACGCCCTTTATACCAGACATCCACTGTCCGAGTGCAATGCGCATCAACAAGCTGCTCGCGGTGCTGCTCGCCGCGCTGGTGGCCGGGGCGATGGTCGCGCCGGCCGCGGCGTGGAGCGACAGCGCCACATCGGAATCGGCGGAACTGACAGTCGAAGTGAACGACGAGTGGACGACCGTCACGGTCGAGCAGTCCGGCTCGGCGGTGGCGGGCGCCGACGTGACCGTCGACAGCCTCGCGACGGCTGACGTCGAGGCCGAGGGCGAGTACCGGACCGACGCCGAGGGGACGGTGCGGCTGCCGACCCCCGACGCCGACGCGACGGCCAGCGTCGAGATCGAGTCCGAGAACATCCACGCCGCCGGCACGCTGACGCTCGAAGCCTACGACGGCGAGGAGCGCCGGTACACGGTCGAGGTCGAGGCCGAGGGCTCCGTCGATGCGGAAAGCGAGACGAGCGCCGAGAGCGACGAGAACGGCACCGAGGCCGAGAGCGAGACGAGCGCCGAAAGCGAGGGTGAGGCCAGCGCCACCGCCGAGAGCGACGACGCGGACGAAGGCGACGAGCAGGACGACGAGCAGGAACGCGACGGCAACGACGGTGACGAGGGCGACGACGCCCGCGAGGACGAGCAGGACAGCGAGGGCTCGCTGTGGGTGTCGATAATGACGAACGCCTCCAGCTTCAGCGAGGTCACGCTGACCGTGCTGCAGTCGGTGTACAGCCTCGCCGTCGACGGCTCGGTCGAGGCTGGCGCGGAGGCCGGCCTGCTGGCGTCTGCGGACAACAGTAGCGAACTCGGTGTCAGCGCCGACGGCGAAGCCGAATCGAGCGCCGAGGCCGAGGCTGACGGCGACGCCGACGGCGACGAGGACGCTGACGAGGGCGACGAGAACGCCGACAACGGCGGCGAGGACAGCAACGACGGTGACGAGAATGCCGACGACGGCGACGAGGGCGCTGATGACGGCGACGAGAATGCCGACGACGGCGACGATGGCGACGACGAGGACGACAATGACGACGGCGGCGTGACCATCGGCATCGAGGCGTGACGTCCCGTCGCCGGCTCCTGTGGCTTCGATTTCCCGATTGCAGCCACGTTCGGCCACAAAATATTCACCAGTGACCTGTTGAGATCTGTATAGAGCATGCTCCCCGACCGCCGGTCACTGGTAGTCCTCCTGCTTGCGGTTCTGCTCTGCGGCTACGCGCCAGCGAGCGGAATTGCCGCCGCTGCCGTGGACGGGGACGACGGATCGATCGAGGACGCTGTCTACGATTCTACGGATAGCGTCGACGCCGCCAACGTGTCGCTCGATCAAGAATCGGACGACTGGCACGACTCCGCGGACAGTGGTAACGGCAGCTCCGGGACCGACGCGACGGCCGGCGGAACGACTGATATCTCCTTAGTGGACCCCACCGCTGACGCAACCTCCAGCGAGACGGCCGAGTGGACGGACTCTGACGACGACTTCCCCACCGTGACCGAGGACATCCCCGAGGATCCCGAAAACGTGACCGACGGGGCCGAGAACGCAACTGACGACGTCGGGGACGACGTCAACGATACGACTGACGATGTCGACGATACGACTGACGACGTCGATGATACGACTGACGACGTGGAGGAAGAAGTCGACGACACGACTGACGACGTCGACGATACGACCGACGAGGTCGAGGACACGACCGACGACGCGACGAACACGACAGTCAGCACCGACGAGACGATTGGCGACATCAGTGACAGTGCGACCGGGACGCTCGATTCGACCGAGGTGGGTGTCGTGCAAGCGATCGAGGAATCGATCGACGCCACCGTCGCGACCGACGGCGATTCGATCGACGCCTCGGTGACTGTCGACGATGGCGCCGTCGACGACACTCTGACCACCGACAGCGATCAGTCAGCCGACGCGGACGGCCGCGAGGAGTCGACCGACGCCGCGGCGCCAGCCGACGAAACCGAGGAGACCCTCGCCGACGGGACGACTGGCGACGAGTCGAGCGGCGCCAGCGATTCGGCGGCCAGTGACTCCGACGACGAGGATCGCGGGAGCGGCATCCCACTCCCGGACGACAGGACGCAGTCGGGGGTTGCGATCAGTGCGGTCGTGATCGGCGCAGCACTGCTCGCACGCAACGCGGGAGCCGCCGCGGCGCTGTCGGCGGCCAGCGCGTCGAGCGGGTCGCTGCTCGCGACGCTCGTCACGGTGTTCCAGGACTGGGCGGCGCGCGTGCTCGCGGTCTTCGGCTACAAGCGCTACAGCGACGACGATCCCCTGGAACACGAGACTCGCGAGCAGCTCTACGGGTTCATCCGCGACTCGCCGGGGGCGTACCTCACGGAGATCAGCGAGGGGACCGACGTCAAAATGGGGACGGCGCGGTACCACCTCCGCATCCTGGCGTTCGAGAACCTCGTGACCAGCGAGGAGATCCGCGGCCGCCGCCGGTACGTCCCCGTCGGCACCGAGTGGGCCGAACTGGAGGCGGCGCTCAACGACGAGACGACCGCGCGGATCGTCGAATCGCTCGCCGAGGAGGGGCCGGACTCGGTCAGCGGCCTCGCCGACCGGCTCGACCGCGACCCGAGCACGATCACCCACCACCTCGACCGCCTCGCCGAGGACGGCATCGTCGAGCGCGAGCGCGACGGCCGCGCGGTGGTGAACAAACTCTCTGACAGCGCCCGGATTGCGCTGGAAGACGAGGCGCCCACTCCGGCCGCACCGCGGGCGCCCAGCAGCGCGGACTGACGTGCATCCTTGCGGCTCCTGCCGGCAGGCGTCCCGTTACTGGTCGAAGTCGACGCGGCCGTCGGTCCATTCGATATTCATGCTGGCGTAGTAGTACGGCAGGTGGTGGGTCAGCGGGCTCTGGCGGGGGACAGTGCCGTGTTTCGGCAGCCCTTCATACTGATTGTTGTGACTCTTTACCGCCGGGTATTCGCCAGACGCCAGTTTCGGGCCATGAAACCGCCGCCACTGCGATGTGGTGCCGAACATACTCAACAATCAGTATCAGTGGTGGTCGAACTGCACGACCTGCTGGCCCTCCTGGCGGGGAACGGGCCGGGGCTGTTCGACGCCGTGGTCGCGGAACGCTGTGAGCACCCGCTCGGTGACGTCCGTGCGGAAGGCGTTCTCGTTCCGGAGGTCGTTGACGTACGCCTTGCCGGTGATCGTGTAGTAGTAGGGGCTGTCCTCCAGGCGGATCGCGATCGGGTGATCGTCGGTCACGTACACGTACTGCGAGGTCGCCAGCGCCTCCTCGACAATGGTGGTCGCTACCGTCGGATCGGACTCGAGGGAAACGTAGAACTCGATGGCGAGGAGCATCTCCGCGTTGCCAGCGTTCGCGTTGACGATCGACTCCTGGAAGAACACGTGGTTGGGGATCGTCACCAGGTCGTCGTCCAGCGTCTTGATCTGCGTCGACCGGAGGCCGATGTTGACGACCTCGCCGTACGTGTCGTCGACCGAGATCTTGTCGCCGATCCGGTAGGGCCGCTCGAACAGGATCGCGAGCCCGCCCAGCATGTCCGTCACCAGCTCCTTGAACCCGAAGCCCAGCGCGGCGCCGAAGAAGCTGGCGAACGCGAGCATCTGCCGGGCCGACGGGTCGATCGTCGCCCCGACCAGCAGGTACGCGGCGACCGCGTACACGCTGACCTTCACGATCGGGATCAGCAACGTCACCCGGAACCGGTCGGCGAACATCCGGTCCGCGATCTCCGTCAGTACCCGGTCGGTCAGCCGCGCGACGACGTACGCCGACACCAGGATCGCGATCGCGCCGACGACGGTCCCCGGCCCGATCTCGTCCACGATCCGGTCGCTCGTCTGCAGGGCTGCGGTGTCGTGCAGGTGTGTCACCATACGAGTTGCCTCCTGGCGAGGTGTTCGACGGTCGAGTAGAGCCGCTCGGGGGCGACCCCGACCCGGCCGTCGTCGATCGTGATGACGCCCTGTGCCAGCAGGGTCCCGAGCGCCTGCTCGACCGGGATGTCCGTACAGATCCGTTCGATCTGCTCGCGGGCGATCCGCTCGTTCGTGAGGATCACCTCGAGCACGAACGCCTCGTCGTCGTCGATCTCCAGGGGCTGATCGACTTCCTGGACGTAGCTCGGGGCGATCTTCCCGTCCCTGACCGACTGCTCCCAGATCGTGACGGCGACGCCCGGATCGCCTTCTGAGAGCCGCGCGATCCGCCGATAGACGGCCGCCTCGATCCCCGGATCGCTTTCGCTCCGGAGCCCCGACAGCACGTACTCGGGCTGGAGCTCCGGCCGCGGCACTGGAAGCTTCCGGTCACCCCACAGCGGCAGCGACTCCCATGCAAGGTCGACCGTCTTCATCCGGCCCCCCTCGTCGGCCTCGACGAACATCGGGAGCGGCGTCCCGTGGTAGGAGGCGATCAGGTCGCGAACCCCTGCGGCGTCAAGCCGCGGGATCTCGATCGTCTCCGGAAACGCGTCGTCCACGTTCGAGACCGCAGAGAGGTACGCCCAGGCGTACCGGTTCCAGGAGGTGACGTACATCGCATCCAGCGTCGCAACGCGGTCCAGGAACCGCTCCAGGACGTCGAACCCGCCGATTTCCCGGGTGTAGAGGTAGTGGCAGTTGTCGACCAGGACGATCTCGGCGACCGGAAACTCCGGGAGCTCGCCCGTCACGACCTCCTCGAACGTCAGCCGGCCGGTCGCCGCGCCGAACTCTTCTTCGGCGTAGTCGAGAAACACCTCCCGGCCCGCGAACGGCTGGGAGACGACCGCGACGTTCGAGAGATCGCCCGCCAGATAGCGCTCCACGGCGTCCTCGATCGCCGCGAACTGTTCGTCGAGCCCCGCAACGGTCAGATCCTGAACTGTGATCGGCAGCGCGCTCCCCCCTCCCTCCAAACCAGAACAGTATCCGGTAAATAACTGTGGTTCACCGTGTCAACTGATAGTGATTGTTGTGACTCGTTACCGCCGGGTATTCGTCAGACGCCAGTTTCGGGCCGTGAAACTGCCGCTATTGCGACATGGTGCCGAAAATACTCACAACAATCACTATGAGCCGTCCGAGTCGCCGGGGCCCGCCCCGCCAGCCGCCGCGTGGCGACGGTTGACACAACGCCTTTGGGAGACGGATGCAAACACCGTC
>PXSF01000150.1 GCA_003022845.1 Halobacteriales archaeon SW_10_66_29
CCAAAAGTCTTCCTCGAAGCCGCTGTCTTCACGATGCACCGTCGTGACCCGGTCGATTTCGATCCCTTTCTCCTCAAACGACCCCTGTACGTCCAGTTCCGGAAACCATTCGTCCTGCTCGGCCAGATACGCGCTCGTCAGTGTCTGGACCCCGAACCCCTTCCCGTCGCGGATGCCGCCCATCGATTCGGCGACCCAGTCCATCGGGTCCCCGGACGCGATGTCAGAATCGTCGCCGAACGGCATGCTACAGCCCGACAGGCCGGCCAGCAGTGCGACGGTGCCGCCCCGTAACAGCTGACGCCGCTTCATGTCATCTTGTTGGATGGACTGTGCCCCTAATAGTTGCGATCAACGGCGCTTCGCTATCGCGCTGGGTCGGCCGGGGTGACCGCCGCGGCCCCCACCGGCTCGAAGTGGACGACCGGCTCGAAGTACTCGACCGCGAACCGGTCGCCGTCGGTGATCCCCCGCGCCGCCTCGTCGGCGAGTTCCCGGTCGACGAACCGGCGGGCGACCAGCGCCATCCGGCCGTCGTCGGCAGCGAGCGCGTCGTCGGCCTCCTCCAGCAGCAACGCACCCGTGTACACGTCGAAGATGTAGCGGGCGAGCCGCTTTGCCTTCAGCTGTGCGTACTCGGCGTCCCGGCCGGCGAGGTCGGCCATCGCCCCCGAGAGTTCGCGGAACTCCGCCTCCACGGTCGCCGCCGCGTCCGAAAGCGCGGGGTGTTCGATCCCGTCGAGGCGCTCCTGGACGGTCGTCACGAACGGCTCGTGGGCGGCCTCCCGATCCAGCGCGCGGAGCACGTCCAGCGCCAGGACGTTCTCGGTTCCCTCCCAGATCGGCAGCACCTGCGCGTCGCGCAGCAGCCGGCTGGTGACAAACTCCTCGACGTAGCCGTTTCCCCCCTGGATCTCCATCGCGTACGAAGCCGTGTCGATCGCCATCCGCGCCGTCTTGAGCTTCGCGACCGGCGTCAGCAGCCGAAGCAGCCGGTAGGCCTCGGATCTGTCCGACTCGCCGTCCGCGGCGGTCCCAACCTCGCCGGCCCGCACCGCCCGCTCGCGCTCGGAGAACACGCGGGCGGCCTCGAAGGTGAACGCCGTCGCGGCCTCGTGATCGACCGTCATGTCCACGAGGTCGGCGCGCATCAGCGGGAACGCCTGGATGGGCTCGCCGAACGCCTCGCGGTTCGCGGCGTGAATTCGGCTCTCCAAAAGCGCCCGACCCATGATGCCGCAGGCCCCCGCCGCGTTCGAGAGCCGTTCGAGGTTGAGCATCTCGGCCATCTGCTTGAACCCCCGTTCCTGCTCGCCGACGAGGTACGCCTTCGTATCCTCGAACTCCACCTCGCCGGTCGGGACAGCGGTCGTGCCGAGTTTGTCCTTCAGCCGCCGGTAGTACTGGTCGTTGAGTGCCGCCGGTGGCGGCGCCCCGTCGAAGGCGTGCCGGCGGCCCTTCCTCAGCACGCCCCCGTCGGGGTCGCCGTGCGGGACCAGGAACATCGACAGCCCGTCGGTTCCCTCGGGCGCGTCGGGCGTCCGCGCCAGCGCGAGCGTCCCCTCGGCGTCGATATTCGAGCAGAACCACTTCTCGCCCGTGAGCCGCCAGTAGCCGCTGTCCTCGTCGTATCTGGCGGTCGTCTCCGCGGCGCCGACGTCGCTGCCGCCCTGCTTCTCTGTGAGGAACATCGCCCCCTCGATGACGTCCTCGTACTCGCGGCTGGTCAGCGCCTTGTAGTACTCGGCGAGGGTGCCGTCGTCGAACGTCTCCAGGACGTGGGCCGCGCCGGCGGTCATCGCCACCGGGCAGACGAACCCCGACGTCTCGGCGTAGGACAGCAGGTACAGCATGCCGAAGTAGTGGCTGAACGGCATCGGCTCGTCGCGGCCCGGCGGCGCCCGGAACGCGTCGGCGACGATCCCCGCCTCGTAGGCGAGTTCCTCGTCCTCGAACTGCTCGGCCGGGTAGCGTACGAAGTTCTGCACCTCGCCGTGCTTGTCGTAGGTGTGCAGTTCGGGGCCGTGGTCGTCGATGTAGTCGGCGTTGTCGGCGATGGTGTGCCCGACGACCTTCCCGAACTCCTCGAGCTGCGGTTCGGCCCACTCGAACTCCTCCTCGGTGTACACCCGCCGCAGCTCCCGCTGAATCGTCGGGTCGAGCGTCCAGTAGTTGCAGTGTCGCCCTTCCTCGAACTGCCCGACCTCGATGGGCCCGTCCATGCCCCTGCGTACGGCCAGCCCCGGCAAAAGTTGCGAGGGTCTCAACGGCCAACACGTTGCAGGCCGTTCATCGCCGGCTTGCGGCGTGGTGGGGCGAGAGCAGGATCGGCCGGACGGAGGCGGACAGCCGTCGAGCGGCCGTCTCACCCGTCGCCGTGGCGGTTACCGGGCCGGCGGAGCCGCGTTCCGCGGCAGTACGCGTCGAACACCTTCCCCTGTGCGGCCCGGAGGCGCTGGGAGAACGCGGGCTGGGAGATGCCCAGCGCCGTCGCGATCTCCTCGCTGGTGCTGTCGCGGGGCCAGGCGAAAAAGCCCGCCTCGTGGGCGGCCTCGACAGCCTCCCGCTGTGCGGCGGTGAGTTCGTCAGTCAGCAGAAAGGCGTCCGAGGCGGCGACCGCCTCGCGCTCGACTTCGGTCGCGGCCAGGCTGATCCCGGGACCCTCGGCCCCGAGGTCTGCCACCAGCGCCGACGGCTCGACGGTCGAGGGGAGCGTCGCCACGATCCGGCCGTCCCCCGAACTCGAACAGGCAGCCCGAGTCGCAGGGGTCGGTCCCGCGGACCCGCCGGACGTCCTCGATCCCCGCGAGGCCGTCGACGACGCCGGCGATCTCGCCCCTGGTCACGCCAGCACACCGGGCGTATACCACCGTCGACCCCTCGCGGGGGAGGATCGTCGAGAGTTCGACCTCGCAGTCGAGCCGGTCGGCCAGCCGGAGGAACGGCCCCGCCGGCTCCCCGCTCCCGTCGAGCGCGAGCTCGACGGCCGTGTGTCGCCGCCCGAGCAGGGCGTCGCGCCGGTCGATGGCGTTCATCCCGAGGCCGACCAGCTCCCCCAGTTCGGCCAGCACCTCGCGGAACGCCTCGTCGAACACGTCGCGCGTCCCCGCGTACACCGTGAGGACGCCGTACAGCGACTCCCCGTAGGTGAACGGCAGGCTCAGCACGGCCGTGTACCCCTGCTGGAGCGCGGCAGTCCGCCAGTCGCCGGACTGGACCGCCCCCGCGACGTTCGGGACGTGTGCAACCGCCCGGTTCCGCGCCGCTCGCACGGCCGGTTCGGCGTCCGCTGCACCGGCGCCCCCTGCGCCGTCGGTCGTCGGGTCGCCGGGAGCCGCCTCGCCGGCCGTGCCGTCGCTGTCCTCGCCGATGCCGCCGGCCCCGTCGAGGGCGTCGAGGTAGTCCCGATCGGCGCCCGCCCAGGCCGCGGGGGAGAGCCGGTTCGCGTCGGGGTCGGGTTCGCCCACCCAGGCGAAGTCGATGACGTCGAGGTCGGCGATCCGGTCGCACACGGTCTGGCGGATCACCTCGTGGGACTCGGCGGCGACGATGCCGCGGTTGACGCTCCGGATGGCGTCGTTGAGCTGGTTCACGCGGTGGAGGCGGCTGGCCTGGTCGTCCAGCTCCGCCTTCCGCTCGCGCAGGCGTTCGGTCTGGGTGACGCTGTCGAGGGCCGTCTCGGCCGCGGTGGCGACAATCTCGGCCAGTTCGCGGTCACGCCCGTCGAACGCAGCCGGCTCGGGATCGACGGCGACGATCACGCCGTGTTCGCCCAGCGGGACGATCAGCTCGCTGCTGATGGTCGGCCCCAGGGGGGAGCTGTCCACGGTCCCGTGGGCGTCCTCGAGGTGAACAGTTTCGCCGGCAGTGAACGCGTCCCAGACGAGCCCCTCACCCGGCTCGACCGCCGGGAGGTCCTCGACCGGCTGATCGTCGTCGAGACACTGTGCGACCGGCTGCAGCACGCCGCGGTCCTCGTCGTAGCGGAACACGGTCGCGTTCGGGAGGCCGGCGACGTCGACCATCGCGGTCACGACGTGCTCGGCGGTGTCGACGGTGGTTCCGGCCGCCGCGAACTCGCTGGTGGCGTCGTGGAGCGCCGAGAGCGCCTGTGCGTAGCGCTTGCGCGCGGTGACGTCCCGCCCGACCGCGACGACGCCGCTGAACGTGCCGTCCTCGTCCGCGAGCCGCGTCATCCGGATGTCGGTGACGCGGGTACCGTGCTCGGGGTACTCGAGCTCGATCTCGGCCCGGAACTCCGACCGGTCGCCGGCGACGAGTTCGTCGTAGGGGTCCGGCCCGTCGTGCCGCGCGGCGAGCGTCTCCAGCAGGTGGCTCTTCTCGCCGCGGAGTGCCTCGGGCGTGCTCCCGTAGAGCTCGGCCAGCCGCCCGTTGACGACCTCGAACCGCCGGTCGCGGTCCAGCACGGCCGCCGTATCCGCCATCGTCTCGACGATCCCCTCGTACCGTTCGAGCTCCTGTTCGCGCTCCCTGCGTGCGGTGACGTCCTGCTGGAACCCGAGCCAGTTGACGACCTCGCCGCTGTCGTTGCGCAGCGGCGCGACCGTGACGCGGTTCCAGAACATGATCCCGTCGGCCCGGTAGTTGCGGAGCTCGACCGTGGTCGGTTCGCCGGCGTCGATCGCCTCGCGGAGTTCGGCGACTGGTTCGGGCCGCGTCTCGGGCCCCTGGAGCTGGCGGTGGTTCCAGCCGTCGACCCGCTCGCGGCCGTACCCCGTGATCTCGAGGAACGCCTCGTTGGCGTACACCAGCGGGTTGTCCTCCCGGGTGGGATCGGTGAGCGTGATCCCGACCGGCGCCTCCTCGATCGCCCGGTTTTTCAGCTCCAGTTCGCGCTCGGTCCGCTGTCTGCCGACGGCGTTCTCGATGCGGTTGGCCAGCACCGCGTACTGCTCGGTGCCGGTCTCCTTCTGGAGGTAGTCGGTCACGCCCGCCGAGATCGCCTCGCTCGCGACCGCCTCGCTCCCCTTGCCGGTGTAAAGGATAAAGGGCAGCTCCGGGTGCTCCTCCCGGACCGTCCGCAGGAACTCGACGCCGTTGCGCCCCGGCATCTCGTAGTCCGAGACCACGCAGTCGTAGTCGGTCCCCGCGAGCCGGTCGAGCCCCGCCGCGGCGCTCTCGGCGGCGTCGACGGCGAACTGTTCGTTCTCGCGTGCGAGAAACTCGGCCGTCAGGTCGCTGAAATCGGGCTCGTTGTCGACGTGGAGCACGCGGATCGGTTCGGCGGAATCCTGTCCCATGTGTCGTCCGTGGGCCACCGGGACGGTCGACCGTTCCCGGCGCCTGATCTCTACCGTTGGTCTCTGAGCACGGTAATTAAACGCTCCCTTCCAGCTATCATCGATGAGAATTGATAGCGGGCTCGACCGTCGCCGGGCGGCTGGCGGCCGGTTCGAGCCGCCCGGGATCGCCACACTCGCAGTCCTACCAGAAGCGGAATGTTATCATCATAGGTGTGCTCTATCGCCCAGGTAGGGTATATTGGCATCCGTTTTATATAGCGTGACGAGAGATATCGACACGCACGAGAGATGCTACGGACCGAGCACGAGACCCCCGCAGACCGGTAGTCCAGTGATCAGAGATGGGAACGATATCGTCGAACGAGCCACTGTCGAGCGAGCCCGAACGGCGTAGCGCAGTCGAAGGGCTCCCGCCGCTGCTCGCCGAGGCGTTCGTCCTCGGCGGCCGGGAGTGCCAGTCGCAGGTTGCGGCGTCGATCCCCGGCGAGATGCCGGACAGGCAGTTCGACAGCGTCGACGCGTACGTCGACGCGCTGTCGGGGCAGGTCGCGCTGGCGGTGCTCTCCGTGGAGCTCCCCGACGACCGGCTCGAACGGGTCGTCCGGGAGACGTTGCGTGCGTCCGAGCACGCGCGGATCGTGCTCGTCGCGACCGACGGCGCGGAACTGCTCCGGTGTGAGGTACCGTACGACGACGCCTTCGTGCTCCCCGCGGATCGGGAGTCGTTCGACGTGGCGATCGAGAAGCTGTACGTCCAGGCGTACTACTCGCTGATCCTCGACCGGTACTACCGGATCGGACTCGCGATCAATAACCACGACACGACCGCCGAACAGGACGGGGAGAGCGAGGACGGAAAACTGCGGCAGTGGCAGGCCAAACACCGGCGGCTCCGCTCGTATCTCGATCGGTTCAGGCAGTTTCTCGGCCCCGAGTCGTTCAGGGCGATCGCGACCCGCAGCGAGCGGTTCGACGACCTCGTGGGGTCGGCCGGGCAGCAGGGGAACCCGTCGGCGATCGGGCTGCCCGAGTCCTGCCCCGACTGCGGGCTCGACTGGACGACCTGGCACGACTCGAAGCTGGGGACCGGCCACGAACAGATCGGCGCCAACACCTGGCGCTGCACCCGCTGTGGCCACACCCTCGCCGACGACGACCCCAAGAACTACCGCATCGGGTAGCCGGCAGCCGCGCGAGGCGGCCGGCGGTCCGACAGCCAGTCGACGGCGTCGCTCACGTCCCCGTCCCTACAGCCGGTCGATGACGGCGTCGGTCACGTCCGCCGTCGAGGCGTCGCCGCCCAGGTCGGGCGTCCGCGGGCCGTCTGCGAGCACGCCCTCGGCGGCATCGCGGACGCGGTCGGCCGCCTCGCCGTACTCGAAGTAGTCCAGTAGCATGGCCGCCGAGAGGACCGTCGCCGCGGGGTTGGCGACGCCCTGACCCGCGATATCGGGTGCCGAGCCGTGGACCGGTTCGAACAGCGCGTTCTCGTCGCCGACGTTCGCCGACGGCAGCAGGCCGAGACCGCCGACGAGCCCCGCGGCGAGGTCCGAGAGCACGTCACCAGCCAGGTTCGGGCAGATCACGACGCCGTACGACTCGGGATGCATCACGATGTCGGTCGCCAGCGCGTCCATCAGCATCGTGTCGTAGTCGGCGCCGCGGTCCTGGCCGACGCGCTCGGCAGTGTCGAGGAACAGGCCGTCGGTCCGGCGCATCACGTTGGCCTTGTGGGCGATCGTCACCCGGTCGTAGCCGTTGCGCCTGGCGTACTGGAACCCGAACTCGGCAATCTGCTCGGAGGCGTCCTCGGTGACGACGCGGGTCAGCGTCCGGACGCCGTCGACGACCTCCTGTTCGAGGCCGGCGTACACGCCCTCGGTGTTCTCGCGGACGAACACCAGGTCCGTCTCGGGGGCGAGCGCGTCCACGCCCGGGTAGGCGCGGGCGGGCCGCACGTTCGCGTACGAGCCGACGACCGACCGGAGCGGCAGGATGACCTCGGCGGCAGTCTCGCCCGCGGCGCCGAACAGCGTCGCGTCGGCCTCGGCGACCAGCTCCCGCGTCTCCTCGGGCAGCGGATCGCCGTACTCCGCCGCCGCGCCGTCGCCGGCCTCGCCGGAGACGAATTCGAGGGGGAGATCGAGCGCCGCCAGGACCTCGACCGCCGCCGGCGTCACCTCCGTCCCGATGCCGTCGCCGGGCACGACCGCAATCTCGTGAGTCATGACCGGACATCCGCGAGGGACCGAAAAGAGGGTGACGGTACCGGCGGGAACTCCGCCGGTCCGCGACGGGAACTGCCGGGATCGAAAGGTTCCTGACCCTGGTTGGCGAAGGGCGGGTATGCAGGATATCTTCGTCGCACGGCTGATGTCGTCGGGAGTCGTCACGGTCACGCCGGACACCCTCGTCGAGGACGCCGCCGCACTGCTGCTCGAAGAGGGGATCGGATCGCTGGTCGTCGTCGACGACGACAACCAGCTCGCGGGGATCCTCACGAGCACCGACTTCGTGCGGATCGTCAGGGACAGCGAGCCGAAAGCCGAGACGACCGTCGAGCGGTACATGACCGAGGGGGTCGTCACCGCCGAGGCCGGCGAGCCGATCCGCGAGGCCGCCGACCGGCTGATCACCTACGAGATCCACCACCTCCCCGTCGTCGACGAGGAGGAGGGCGTCATCGGGATGCTCTCGACGACTGACCTCGCCGCCTACTTCTCGGACGTCCAGAAGCCGTCGCCGTCGAGCGCGTAGGGCGGCTCGTTTTCATAGTGATTAGTGCGATTATGTTCGCGGCCATGTCACGTGAACGGTTGTTTCGCGGGCTGAAACTCCCGAATTGTGACACCCCGGCGGAAACGAGTAACGGCAGTCCGTATCAGATGTCTCCAGGAGAGAGACGATCGACGAGCCCGTCGAAATCGTCGTCGAACGTCAGGATGGCGTCGATATCTTGTCGTTCGCACTGCGTTAGTAGCGTCGCATCGGTGAAGCTCAGATCCTGGTCGGCGTACTGCTCGAACACGTCGACAGCAGCCTCGAACGCCGGTTCCGACAGGTGGAGTAGTTCGTAGACCTCAGGGTACGGATCGACACCGCGGAGCCGCTGTCCCAACTGTGTCGCAGCCTCGAAGGAACCGTTCCTGCGCAACGTGAGGGTGACGACCTCGTCGAACACGTAGTCGGTCACGTACGGCTGTCCGAACTCGCCGTCGTACACCCGTTCGAGTGCGCCGGCGGCCGCTTCGTGTCGGGTCGCATCCGTGTCGTGATCGGCGTAGAGAACGCCGGTGTCGACGAGAACGCTCATCCGTAGAGAATTTCGTCGATGTCCTCCTCGTCTGTCTCGACGCCGGAACTGATCCGCCCCTTGCGCATCCGTTCTTTCTCCTCTTCGGAGAGCGGAACTGTCGACGAGCGGAACGACTCGATTACGTCGTCACGGGACGCGTACGCGTCGTCGATGAGTCTGCTCAGAAGCTGCTGCTGCGTGACGGTGACGCCAGTCTCCAGATGGATCTCTGCCTGGAGTTCCTCCAGCCTGGCTTTCGCATCGTCGTCGACTTTGACTGCCGTGCCCATATTTATCAGTAACTGTGTAACTCAATAAATGTTTCCACCAGAGATGCCAATCTCACGACTGGCGATCCGCCCGCCGGGCGTCCGGCGATTTTTCCTCCATCTCGATCTCCCGTTGCGGGAAGGGGATCTCGATGCCGGCGTCGTCGAGCGCGGCGTGGACCGCCATGTTGAGGTCGTGCTCGGCCTGCAGGCGGTCGTCGGGGGTTGCGATCCAGACGAACACGTCGAACACCAGCGCGGAATCGCCGAACTCCCGGAGGTGGACCCGCGGCTGGTGGGTCTCGGAGACGGTCTCGACGGCCTCCGTGAGGATCTCCTCCACCCGTTCGGGGTCGGCGTCGTAGGAGACGCCGATCTGCGAGCGGATCCGGCGGCTCGTCGTCGGCGAGGACTTGTTCGTGATCTTCGCCTCGTTGAGTTCGGAGTTGGGGACGTTCACCAGGTCGCCGTCCAGCGTCTGGAGCACGGTGCTGCGGACGCTGATGTCCCGGACCGTGCCCGAGATGCCGCTCTCCAGCTCGATGTAGTCCCCGCGCTGGTACGTTTCGTCGGCGTACAGCGAGAGGCTGCCGAAGAAGTTCGCGACCGTCTCGCGGGCGGCGAACCCCAGCACGATGCCGATGATCCCCGCGGGGGCAAGCAGCGCGGCGATGCTGATCCCCCACTGGTCGAGCACCAGGAGGACGAACACGGCGACGATCGTCACGTCCCAGACGTTCTCGACGATGGGCGCGAGCGTCTCGTCGTACTTCGCGGCGACGAACCGCTCAATGAGGTCGTCACCCT
Organism: Halobacteriales archaeon SW_10_66_29; assembly: GCA_003022845.1. GTDB lineage: Archaea > Halobacteriota > Halobacteria > Halobacteriales > Haloarculaceae > Halovenus. The sequence continues at coordinate 9,636 of PXSF01000150.1, forward strand.
CCGCCCGGAGCTTCCAGGCCCACCACAGCCCGAGCAGCGTCACGAGGACCGGCACGTGGTTGCGGACGAGAAACGCCGGCAGGAACGCCACGAGCCACCCGAGGAGTTGCGGCCCGCCGACCGCCCCGGAAACATCCGCCAGCCACGCCGGCGCCGGCTGGGTGGCGACCCACAGCGCGGCGAAGGCGAGCGTCGTCGCGGTGGCCACGACGCGGAACCCCCGGAGGTTCCTCAGGGTCTTGCCGCTAATGCCCGTGGCGCGATCGAGGACGACGTCGAACCGCCAGATCAGGACGATCAGCACCAGCGAGACCAGGATGCTGAGGAGGACCTGCTGCTCGGCGAGGGCGCCCGCCTGCAGCGTCGGTGCCACCATACCCAGGGGTTTCGACGGCGAGGACTTATATGCTCACCGCCGTCTCTCCGGCTCGACCCGAGGCGGGAGGGCGCGCCGAGCACCGTGGAGTGATCTCGCCCCGGACGCGCTACTGCTCCAGTTCGGCGACGAGCGCAGCGACGGCTTCCTCGACGATTGCTCGCCGTGGAACGGGCGACCATCGTGGTTGGAGAGAATCACCCACGGCCGGGCCGCTTCGTCGCTCTTGAACGGGTCCTCCCCGAAGACGACGTCACCCCGTTCGAAGACCGGTGTGTTCGCGTCGTCGGTCACTGTTGTTCGCTCGGGTGCGGCGAGGAGGGGGCGTGTTCCTCCCAGTTCCCCTTGTCCTCCTCGCCGAGTTGCTCGTTGAACAGCGCCGTCGCAGGGCCGTACTGACAGCGCCGTCGTCGAGACCGGTTCGTGCGGCGATTTCGTTGGCCTCGAAGGCCTGGTCGTCGTGAGCAACCAGAAATCCGAGCACCCGATCGGGAACCGAGAGCTCCTGGAGTTCTTCCTCGCTTTTGTGTTCGAACGTGTTCCTGTCGATCGACATCCGTATGCAGCGATAGTGTTCCCAGTGGTAAGAGCGTTAGTGGTGAAATCGGTGAAACTCGTGACGTGGTGAAGTGACCGAACTCACGAAAACGACGAGTTATGCCCCTTCGACGTACGGCAAGTCCGCAGCCGTCCGCTCGACCTTCGAGAGGTTCGAGTACATCAGCGCGGTGGTGTCCCAGATGCCGTCGACCAGCGCCTCCTGCATGGCGTCGTCGACCTCGCCGTGGATGACTGTCTCGCCGTAGGTGACGGTTTCGTCCTCGACGTCGATCTCGATATCGCCGTCGGGATTGGCCTCGATCCACTCCTGGAGGGCGACGACATCCTCGTGGCCGGCAGTGATCGCGGGGATGCCCAGCGACTTGCAGTTGTCCGCGAAGATCTCGGCGAACGATTCGCCGACGACGCCGTCGACGCCCCAGCGCATCATCGCCTGGGGGGCGTGCTCGCGGGAGGAGCCACAGCCGAAGTTCGTGTTCACGACGGCGATCGACGCCCCCTCGAAGCGGTTCAGCGGGTGGTCGTTGAACTCGCCGTCGGACTCGTCGTCCGACGAGGCTCGCGATCCGTCGGGTCGCTCACCGCCGTCGTCGGCGCGGCGGGCGTCGTAGAACAGGTACTCCGCCATGTTGTCGAACGTGACCTCCTTCATGAACCGCGCCGGGAGGATCTGGTCGGTGTCGATGTCGTCGCCCGGAATCGGGACGCCCGTGCCGGCGACTTCGGTGATGTGTTGGTCTTCGCTCATCGGCGTTCACCTCCGGTGACGCCAGTAGCAAAGACGTCGTCGCGCGCCGCAGGCGCGAGACGGAATTCGTCGGCCATCAGTCGGCCACCTCCTCGACGTCGGTCGGACTGACCGTCCGCGCGTCGTCTGAGAGGAACCGCCGGGCGTCGGTGACTTCGCCCTCGACGGCCGCGGCGGCGACCATCGCGGGGCTCATCAG
>PXSF01000151.1 GCA_003022845.1 Halobacteriales archaeon SW_10_66_29
CGCTCAAACACGTACTCGGTGAGGCTTGACCGAGCCAGCTCCCAAGCAGCCCATGCTGTTTCTTCCTCACAACTACGCCCGGCCCCCTTCTGCATAAGGCTGGTAACGATGTCGCGGCGAAAGCGGGCTTTAGTAAGGTACCAAGAACGCTCACGTCCCCAATCATCAACTAACTGTTCCTCGTCGGGTTCGTCGTCGTCTGGCTCTTCGAGTTCGCCGTCTTCGGTGAACCAGAACTGGTCGGTTGAGTCGTCACTCATCGGTCTTCTGGGGCCTGAGAACCCGTATTTGTATAGTACGTGTCAGGTATTAAGAACTTCTACCAGTAGCGAGGATACCTCATCAAATCAGTGTGAATAGACGAGTTCCCCGGAGAACTGATATGCCAGATTAGTTTCGCTGGGGATAGGGAGGGTCACAGGTGTGTAGTACCCCCCACAATGTGTGAGCTTTAAGTCAGCGGAAGTGCGAGCCTGCATACATATCGGTGTTAGGGGATGTCAGTACGAAACCAGATTGAATCCCACATTCGGCAGAATATCGAAACCCGCGTTGGAGATAACACAGCGTGGCCTGTGAAGGGATTCAAACTGGAAATGGAGAAATACAACATCTACCAAGACGCCACAGGGATTGCCGTGGACAATCATAGCGGGATTGAGAAGCTGAAGGTTGACGGTAACACCTACTACGTGGAAGATGGCACCGATGAGAGCGAAGTCAAAGATTCAGAAATCTACGAGGTAACGGAGCGGTTCCGGGAATTTTTGGACAAAAGTGGGCTTATCGCTAATCTTTCGGCGTACGTTGCTTTGTGTAAGGTATACTCAGAAATTGATGGAGCAATCGAGCAAATGGAGCTCCACCCGGAAAACAATTTCAATATGTTATTTTTCACAGGGCGGACCCCCGACGCGATGATAAGATTCCCCGGAGAGTACAACCCGATTGAAGTCTACAATGGGACTGACTTCCTGAACGAAAGAACAGACAAATACGACCAGCTGATGGACCTAAGTGATTCTGAGGATTATCATATCGAAAGCAGCCCCATATTAATCAATAGAAGGTCAGAAAAAGAGTTCAAAGATGAACTGTTGGAGAGAAACGTGGTCGTCATAGACACCGACTACATACTCGCGTATTCTGATATCCATTCGAGATATGAAGATGCAGTTAAACGACTCAACGTTAATTCCTTAGTTCACGAAGTCCCGCGTTTTGAGGCGGCAAACGGGGACATGATTGATGGCTACGATTACGATGTAAGTGAAGACGGAGACCATGACTATAGCGATGCAGAACGGATGGACGCGCTCAGACCACCCGAGGATATGATAAGCGATGTGGATAACCTACCTGATGACTATTTGAAACGCGTCAGAGGCGGGGTACAGTTGCAGTACGTGTATACCCTTTACCGACGAGCGACCAACTCGACATCTACGAGGAGAGCGGCTACTCTGGTCATGCAAGAGACATATAATAATATTCTTCGAGCGAATACTGCTGTAGATAGAGATACCGCACTTCAGGATGGCTGGGATGACGCAGAGGACCAATACGATTGGTTAAATCAGATGAACAAGAGCAACATCATAGATGAGGCCGACAATATTGTTGATGAAATGGAAGAGGAAAAGATTCTGACTGTTCCCCAGAGTGGAAAAATCTCCCCTCGACAGGCCACGCACCCCGCACCCACCTTTTCCTTCTAACCGAGACCTGTAGGAGTTGTTCTACTCTCCGATTCTATCTAAATACTTACTCCTCCGTTTGCGTTTTTCATCGGGAGACGCCATATCGTAGTACTTGTCCAGCACTTCACCACTCACGTCCATCCGGTCAGATGCTACGTTCTTAGGGACGTTCGCGTTCCGATGCGCTGTAATCGACCCTCGACGAATCGTGTGGGGACTCACGGATGACGGACACTTTGATGCCTGGTCGTTGGTCGTCGCCTCGCACTCGTCTAGTGACCGACCGTGCGGACACTCGTTTGCGTAGTGGCACGGACGAGTTAGCGTGTAGATGTTCTGCATCAGCGTCGTCCTGTGAGCGCGACCGTGCTGGGTACCCAGCAGTGGCATCCGACCGTGGTCATCTTCGACGTGAGGATGGTTCGCTTCGATATAGTCGTCGAGCACCTCACAGACGCCTTCGTTCAGGTTAACCTGGCGTTCCCCTCTGCTCTTGTTCTTCAGCGGCGTCTCCGTCTCTGGACGGTGTCGCACATCGAGCCATCCTTCCTGAGGACAGTAATCGTCGATGTCCAGCGCGTGGGCCGAACTCGAACGCATCCCCGTGTGCCATAGTAGGTAGAACAAGGCGTGACGGAGCGTTGCGTACTCGAACCGCTCGCAGTAGTCGAGAATCCGTTCCGCTTCTTCCTTCGTGAGAATCGTCTCCCGTACCTCGTCTTCGGGACCAATGTCCGGTAGCGCGAGTCGCTGATTAATTCCCATTGGCGCGACTTTCAACCGTTCACAGAACTGGAGGAACAACCGAACAGTCCCGAGTTGGTTCTTGAGCGTAATGGGCTTGAGGTCCTCCGCCCGCCATTTCTTAAACTCGTGGAGGTGACGGTCACGGAGGTTGCTGGTGTCCTCGATACCGTTTTCCTCGCACCACTGGAGGAACATTTTGAGTCTGTGCTTGTGGTTCGCGTAGGTGCTGTCAGTGACCTCGGGCCGTTTGTCGGCCAAGTACTCGTTGACAGCCTCGTGCGGTGACATGGATTCCATCGTTCGTTCACCACAATCCCGAACCGAGAGCGGACCTCCAACTCCATCTGCTGAGTAACGTCTGCTGGGTAGCGGTCACGCCGTCGAGGCGCAGCCGAGGCGGCGAATGGACGAGCACGGATGCAGAACTCCGGGTGACTTGCGCTTCTCGAACGCTGAGCGAGGCCGAAGGCCGAGCGAAGCTTCCGAGCAAGCGAAGAGGCCCCGGGTTCAAATCCCGGCGAGTCCACTTCTCCCTTATCCGCCATTTCAGGCGTTTTAGAGGCTCTGAACCCTATTGAGTATAGCATTACTGATTCGGCGAGAATTCGTTACGAATCGTGTCGAAACCCATCCTGGCCTCGATTCGTGTTCCGAGACGCGGGGACGGGCCCAATAATCACTGTGTGGTTGACCCCACTTGGAACGCCTGTGCTCCGCACACGAGCGTGACTGGGATAGAACTATGGGACGACGACAGAATTTAGTATATACAGTCGCAAAGCATCTGTATATGTCCAACGCGGATGCCACGGGTGGCGATGACGGGCCCGAGATGGTCCAGATCAACCTCCGGCTCAGCAAAGCGTTCCTCGAAGATATCGACGCCACGTGGCAACAACAGGGATTCAACTCCCGAAGCGAGTTCCTCCGCTACGCTGCCCGGGACGCGGTGAAGCATCCCGAATTCTCCCGTGAGGGGTGGAAACAGATCGCGGCGAGCGAGCACGACCTCCGTTCGGGCGAGGCAGAGTTGGTCTCTCGTGAGGAAGTCGTCGAGATGATGGACCGAAACGAGGATGACGAGTGACGCCACGTCGACACCGCGGAGTACTACGACAACGAGCGGGCGGTCGGGGACGGTATGGAGGCTGCGTCGGTCGGCCGCGAGGCGGTGTTCCTGATGGTCTCCGAGCAGGCCGATCAGGCGTCGCGCTGGGCGAACCACTCGGCGAACTTCGCCAGCGCCCGACCGCGGTGGGAGATACTGTTCTTCTCGGCGGTGCTCATCTCCGCGAACGTCTGCCCGTCGAACTCGAAGATGGGGTCGTAGCCGAACCCACCCTCGCCGCGGGAGGCGACGATCGTCCCGGGGACGACGCCCTCGAAGATCCGGACCGGCAGCTGCTCGTCGTCGGCGACCTGTTCGTCGGTCGTCGCGCTCCCGCGCTCCATGGCGTCGATGTCGTCACCGCGGCGGTCGGTGTCGACCGGCTCCGGCGTCGCCTCGAACGGGTCGCCGTCGCAGTAGGCGATCACGCCGCGAAACGCGGCGCTGCGGTCGTCCTCGTCGGCGACGAGGTTCCAGACCCGCTCGATCCCCAGCGTGTCCTCGACGTACGACGAGTACGGGCCGGGGAACCCGTCGAGGTTCGTGGTGACGAACGTGACCATGTGGGCGCTGGGCGTGGCCGGCGACGGATCAGTCGACGACGACTTCGACGGGTTCGTCCTCTGCTGCCCCGTCCTCGTCGCCGTCGCCGCCGGAGCGCTGCTGGTACAGGAGAGCGCCGGCGACGGCGATGACGACCCAGGACCGCCAGTTCGCGAGGTTCAGCGTGTAGCCGATCCCGAACTCCTTTTTGACGAGCATCCCCTCGCCGGGCTGCCAGTAGCCCGAAAGGAGGTGACGGAGCGACGGTTTCTCGAAGTTGTACGGGACGCCGAACAGTTCGCCAGATGACGGTTTCTCGACCATACATGGGGATACGCCCGCGGTTGTTAAGATGGTTTCCCTCGCGGCGAACGCCTGCTGTGGCGGCTCAGATCTCCCGCTCGTCCGGATCGAGCGCCGACCTGTCGACGGCGTAGATCGTCACGGCCCCGTTCTCGAACGCAACCGAGATGCCCTCGTAGGATTCAAAATCGCGGATCCCATCCTCGAACCGGTCGCGTTCCCCCTGGCCGACGTAGATATACTCGACATCGTGCGCGCGGAGCGTGCGCGTCGCGTTCGCCCAGGGACCGACGTACACGTTCTCGACTGCGCTCGCCCGCCGGTCGTAGGCGGCCTCGCCGCGGTAGCCGGCCTGGTGGTTCCAGCCCGCGACGGTGACGGCGCCGGAGAACACCGAGGCGGCGTTCTGCCAGCGGTAGTTGGAACGCGAGGGCGCCTCGACGATCGTCGGCTTGCCCTGCTCGTCGAGCCAGTAGATCGCCGCCATCTGGTCGCCATTCCAGCGGTCGTGGGGCCCGAGGCCGTCTATCGACCCCTCGCTGTTGACGTCCAGATAGCGGTCCAGTTCACCGCCGACGTTGCCGTTGACCGCCAGTGCGGCGAACGGTAGACTCGCGAGGACGACGGCACTCACCAGCACCAGCGCCAGGACCGCCGGCCCCGCCGTCCGGATCCGCGGAGCGAGTCGTTCCAGCCGGGACCGGGCGCTGCCGACGACAGGGCTCCCCTCGCGGGCCGCCCCCGGCTCACGGAGGCGCTCGACGGCGTCGCTCACGAGCAGCGCCGCCGCTGCGCCGCCGGCCGCGCCCGCAAGCGTCCACCCCTGGACGGCCACCTTCAGCGTCGTGTTCCACCGGATCCGGTCGGGCGGCCACACCTTCGCGTGGACGAGTTCGAGCGCGAGCAGGAGTCCGAGCCCGCCGACGAGCAGCACGGCCTCGAACCCGAGCCGGTCGGTCCGGACGAGCCACCACGCGACCAGCAGCAGCGGGCCGACGGCCGCGAGCACCGCCGGCACGGCCGGGTGATCGACCGCCAGCGGGACAACGACAAGCGCGAGGACGGCGGCGCCGAGCGCGAGTCGATTCTGCCGCCTCTCCGAGACGCCCGTCCCGACGCTTCGGGAGAGCAACAGCGCGACGAACAGGACGAGTAGCCCGCCGTAGACGGCGAGAAACTGCCCCAGGTCGCTCTGTGGGGGGAACAGGCCGACGCCCTCGTTGGTCGGGACGCCACCGAGCAGGAACGGCGACGCGACCAGGACGCCGATCAGCCCGACCGGAACCGCGAGCACAGCGGCGAGAACGATGCGCCACGCCTCGTCGGCGAGACGGCTGGCGGCGTCGCCGCTGCCGATCACCAGCCGGGTGCCGCCGGGGAGCAGCGTCGCCGGGTGTGAGCCGGCGGCGGCCATCGCCAGCCACGCCAGGCCGACCGCGGTCGGCAGTGACCAGGTGTTCATGAAGCCAAAGAGGCCGGCGACGAGGCCGAGGCCGCCGAACAGGAGGCCGCGCCGCCGCCAGCGCTCGCTCGCCGGCGTGTGGGAGTAGCTCAGCGCGACGGCCGCCGACAGCAGGACGTATCCCGTCGAGAGGCCGTGGCCGTGGAGGTCGGCCTTGACGAAGGAGTACAGCGGAAACTCGTAGAGCCCGCCCTCGATGACGTAGCGGGCGTTCCACCAGAACCACTCGCTTGCCGTCCCCTGCGTGTTGACGGCCTCCTGGAACGTGTCCCCCCTGTCGGCGACGAGCGCGCCGAACAGCGCGTCGCTGCTCCACCCCCGAACGCCTGCGGGGAAGAACTCGTAGGCGAGGCGAAGAAACGCTGTCAGCGACCCGGCGAGAGCGACGAACAGCGCGCCGAAGGCGCCACCGAGGTGGTATACAGCCAGACGTGATTCAGTCACGCCATGCCGTCCCGAATCCCGTTGTTCGGGGCATGACACAGTCGATGGACTGTCCTGGCACTGTACAGAGTCACGTCTGGCTGTATAGGAGCGGTCGCGCGCCGCGAGGATCGATCCGACCAGCCCGTAGGCGGTCACGAACAGCACGCCGTAGAACGTCGACAGCGCCAGGAAGTAGCCGTACCGGAGCTCGACCCCCGACAAAAGCGACAGGGAGGCGACCTGGAGCTGTGTGCCGTAGTAGTAGCGGATCGGCTCGCCGGCCCACCAGAAGTCCTCCGGCGGGAGCGCGCCGGCGTCGGTCAGCGCGTTCGACAGCCCGTAGTGGAGGAACTGCTCGCCGCCGGCCGGCGTGATTGCGGCGTTGAACGCCGAGTACAGCAGGTAGAACGCGAAGCCGAGCAGGAAGACCCCGCCGCCGGCGGCGACGGCCCGCCAGTCCGGTTCCGCACCGTAGTAGAGCGCGACACCGGCACAGGCGGCGACGACGAGGACGCCGGCGACGACGGTGTGGCGGCCGTAGGTCACCTGCCCGAGCCAGAACGTGACGACGGCGAGCACGACCAGCGCGACCGGGAGCGAAAACGCTGCACCGCGGCGCGGCAACGGCCGGAAGACCGCGGCTGCGATCGGCGCGCCCAGCGCCGTGAGGAGGGCCAGGACTATCGACCACTGGAGGACGGGGACCCACTCCATCATCGGAGACGGGTTTCCCGGCGAATAAGTGTCTTCTGACCTGACACCCCGGCGCGCCGCACGGTCCCCGGCCGCGCATCCGGTGACGCCATCACTGGTACCGACCGCGGCCCTCGATCTCGCGCAACTGGTCGAGCACCGCGCCGTCCCCGACCGTCCGGTAGGCGTCCTCGGCGGCGCGCTGGAGACGCTCAGCATCGTCGTCGGTCCCCGCGAGGCTCCGGGCGAGCACGTGGAGGTCCATCGCGTGGTCCTCCGGGTCCATCGTGTAGTAGCCAAGGCCGAAGTCGATCAGGAAGACGCGGTCGCCGTCGCCGGACCCGTCCGCCCGGCCGACCCGGACGTTCCGCGTCGTCGGATCGCCGTGGACGAGGCCGGCGTCGTGGAGGCGCGCGAGGTGTCGCGCGACTGCGCGGACCCGGCCCGCGGTCAGCGCCTCGCGGAGGTCGCAGTCGCCGACGCGCTGGAACACCAGCGTCGTCTCTCCGAGGTCAACGTCGCGGATCACGGGCGTCGGGACACCCACACCACGGGCCTCGCTGGTCAGGCGCGCCTCCTGGCGGGTGCGCCCGCGGCGCAGGCGCGCGTCGAGCGTCGGGTGGCGGTACTCCCGGGGCAGTCGACGCTTGACCACTCGATCCGGTTCGATGGTGACGGTCGCCTCCGCCCCCTGGATGGTGTCGCCGTCGACCGGCCGGCTGACCGCCTTCTCACTACCGCGCCAGGTGACGGGCGCCTCGTCGGCACTCCGCCAGGTGACGGGCGCCTCGTCGGCACCGCGCCAGGTGACAGGCACCTCGTCGGGCCGGAAGTCCGAGTCGATACCCGACTGCTCGATCGGAAGGGTGTCGCCGGCGGCGTACATCTTCGCGCCGAGCACGGCGATCATGCCGGCGTTGTCCCGCAGGAAGCGATCCTCGGGGGCGAAGAAGTCGGCGCCGCGCTGCTCGCACATCGAGGCGAGCATCGACTGGAGGCGGTCGTTCTGTCCGACGCCGCCGCCGAGCACGAGTTCGTCGCTGCCGGTCAGCGACAGCGCGCGCTCCGAAACCTCCGTGAGCATCGCGAACACGTTCTCCTGGAGGCCACGGCAGACGTTCTCGACGGGTTCGCCGCCGCCGGACCGCTGGTCCGACGAGGCCCCGCTCGCGTCACTCGCGGGACCGCCGTCGTAGGCCTGTTTTGCGGCGCTCATGATCCCGGAAAACGAGAAGTCCATCCCCTTGACGACGTACGGCAGGTCGACGTACTCGCCGTCCTCGGCGGCCGCCTCGACCTTCGGGCCGCCGGGGTGTGACCACCCGACGTGACGGGTGAACTTGTCGATGGCGTTGCCGACGCCGGTGTCCATCGTCTCGCCCAGCACGCGGTATCGGCCGTTGCGGTAGCCCAGGATGTGGGCGTTCGCGCCGCTGGCGTTCAGGCAGACCGGGGAGGAAAAGCCCGACCGATATCGGCCGATCTCCAGGTGGGCGACCATGTGGTTGACGCCGATCAGCGGCACGTCCAGCCGCTGGGCGAGTGCGCGAGCACTCGTGCCCGCGAGGCGCAGGCAGGGACCCAGGCCCGGTCCGCGCGAGAACGCGACGGCATCAACAGGCGCAGCCTGTTGGCCCGACGAGCTTCGCTCGATCCCGCCGCTTTCGGGCTGGTAGGCCGCCGTCTCGATGTCGACGGTGTCGCTCGCCGCGTCGTAGAGGGCGCTGCTTGCGGCCCAGGCGGTGCCCTCGATGCCGAGCACGCGGACGTCTCCGAGCGAGTCGCCTGCCATCGGTTCACCGGTGGCTCAGTCGGGCACGAAAAAGACAACTTCGGTCTGGGCTCCGTTACAGCCCGAGAATCTTCCGCGCCTGCGAGGGCGTCGCGACCGGGCGGCCGAGCTCCTCGGCGATCCGGGCCGTTCGCTCGACGAGTTGTGCGTTGCTGTCGGCAAGTTCTCCCCGCCGGTAGTAGACGTTGTCCTCGAGTCCGACGCGGACGTGGCCCCCGAGGAGGATGCCCATCGTCGTCAGCGGCAGCTGGTGACGGCCGAACCCGAGCGTGTTGAACAGGGCGCCGTCCGGGAGGTTGTCGACTGCGTTCAGGAGGTTCCGCGGCCGGGGCGGGGTGAGCGTCCCGCCGCCGAAGATGAGCGTGGCGTACACCGGGGCAGCGAGGTCGCGGCGGTCGAGCAGCCCGTGGACCTCGTTGAGGTGGCCGTCGTTGAACACCTCCAGCTCCGGTTTGATGCCGCGGTCCCGCATCTCCGCCTGGAGCGCGTCGACCAGCCCGCGCGTGTTCTCGCTCGTGAGGTACTCGTAGCGGTTCAGCGGTCCCATGTCCAGCGACGCCATCTCCGGCGGGGGATCCGTGCGCAGGGGCTGTGCTCGTTGCTCGGCCGGCACCCCGGTCCCGCCCGTCGAGTGCTGGATCACGACGTCGTCGGCGTGCCGCCGGACAGCCTCGTCGATCGCCTCGAAGCGGTCGGTCGAAAACGAGCGCTCGCCGTTGTCGGCGCGCGCGTGGAGGTGCACGACTGCGGCGCCCGCGTCCGCGGCGGCACCCGCAGCGCGCCCGATCTCCTCGGGCGTCTCGGGGAGGTTCGGGTTCGCCTCTTTCCCGTGGATGCCGCCCGTCAGCGCCGCGGTGATGATGACTGGCTCCCCTTCGAGGTACGCGTCGTAGCTCATTCCGGTCCCTCGTGCTCCCGGTAGATCTCGCAGTGCTCGGCGTGATCGATGTCGTGCCGGTCGGTACAGATGTCGGCCCGCATCGGCTGGACGAACCGCCCGGCAGCCTCACAGTACGCCCGCTCCGCGTCGAACTCGGTTCCGTCAGCCTCGCTACGGTAGTCCAGGTAGGGACAGCCCATGATCACTCCCTGACCTTGCCGAGGAACTCCCAGTGGAGGTGCTGGTCGCCGTCGGGCCGCATCTCCTCGCGGACGTGGTAGAGAAACTCGTCCAGGTCGTCCACGGCGGCAACGACGTCGGACGGCAGCGCGCTGGGCGGGTCCGGGGGTTCCTCGTCAGGCTCCATACTCAGTCTCGCGGTGCAAACGTGTTAAGCGGTTCCCCGGGCAGGTCAGGATAGCACCGTTACATTTTCACCCGATACGGGTGAACCGTGGGCAAGATGTACCTCATCATCGTCGGAGCCGGCGACATCGGGACGCCGCTGATCGACATCGCGACCCGTGCCGGCAACGAGGTGGTCGTGGTGGAGAACGACCCGGATCGGGCCGATCACGTCGCCAGCGAGTACGACTGTCTGGTGCTGGAGGCCAACGCGACGGTGAAATCGACGCTGGCGGACGCCGGTGCGGACCGCGCCGACGCGATCGTCACCACGACGGACAAGGACGCGACGAACATCATGATCTGCCTGCTGGCCGGCGAACTCGACATCCCGGAGGTGATCTCGGTCGTCCACGACCCCGAGCACATGACCCTCTACGAGCGGATCGGAGTCAATACGATGGAGAACCCCCAGCAGTTGATCGCCGAGCACCTCTACCGGGCGGTCGCCCGGCCGGCGATCGGCGACTTCCTGCGGATCGGCGAGACGGCGGAGGTGTTCGAGATCGAGGTCACCGAAGAGGCGCCGATCGCAGACAGGACGATCGCCGAGGCGGCAGCGGCGGACATCCTCCCCGAGGACGTCCTCATCGTCGCCATCGACCGCGAGAACTCGGAACCGGTCACTCCACGTGGGGACATCCGGATCGTGCCCGGCGACGTACTGACGGTGTACTCCGGGTTCGGCGCGACGCCCGAACTGACCGACGTGTTCGGCCACTACGAGGACGACTGACCGACGAGTCATGAACGTCGAGACCCGAACGGTCGTGCGGGACGTGGGCCGGATCCTGCAGGTCGTCTCGCTGATGCTGATCGTCTCGGTCGGTGTCGCGGCCGTAAACGGCGAGTACTTCGCGATCCCGGCGTTCGCCGCCGCTGCGGCGGTGATGGGCGGCATCGGGACGCTGTTCGCACGCCGCTTCAGTTCGGCGCCGGCGCCGAGCAAACTCGAGGCGATGGTCACGGCGGCCAGCGCGTGGGCCGCGACCGGGGTGCTCGGGGCGGTCCCGTTCCTGCTGATCGCCTGGACGATCCAGATCGATCCGTTTCCGGCCTGGCTGAACACGCCGCCGATCTCCGACTCGGAGACGACGATGGTGTTCACGCGGCCGCTGGACGCCATCTTCGAGAGTGTCAGCGGCTTCACCGGGACGGGGCTGACGATGGCCGCCGTCGAGGAGGACCTGCCGCGGTCGCTGCACTGGTGGCGCTCGTTCACCGAGTGGATCGGCGGCGTCGGCGTAATCGTCCTGACGGTGGCGATTCTCGCCCGCCCGGGCAGCGGGTCGCTGACGCTGTACGAGAGCGAGGCCCGCTCCGAGAAGATCCATCCCAGCATCGTCTCGACGGTCCAGGAGATCTGGCGGATCTACCTCGGGCTGACGCTCGGCTCGATCGCCCTGTTTCTGCTCGTCGGCATGCCGCTGTGGGACGCGATCAACCACGGGATGACGGGCATCGCGACCGGCGGGTTCTCCGTCCACGCCGCCTCGATCGCACACTACGGCAGCCCTATCATCGAGTATGCCACCGTGCCGGTGATGACCGCCGGCAGCATCGCGTTCCCGATCCACTACCTGCTCTTCAGAGGCGAACTCCGGAACTTCTACACCGATCTGCAGACCCGCTGGGTATTCATCTGGTTCACCGTCGGATCGCTGGTGCTGACGGCGATCCTGTACGCCAGCGGGTTGTACGCCACCGTCGAGGAGACGTTCCGGATCGCCCTCTTCCAGTTCGTCTCGGCCACCTCGAACGCGGGCTTCGGGACAGCGGCGATCGGCGGCGGTGTCGAGCGAGTCTGGGACGCGGGGCCGACGCTGTTCGCCTGCCTCGGAATGCTCACCGGCGCCGCGGCCGGGTCGACCGTCAGCGGCCTGAAGCTCATCCGCGTCATCACGCTCGTGAAGGGGACGCGCTGGCAGGTCCGGCGCGTGTTCCTCCCGGCGACGGCCGTCCGGTACATGCGGATGGGCGAGCGCCGGCTCAGCGCACACCAGGTCCAGCGCGAGTACACCGAGGCCACGGTCGTCTCGCTGCTGTGGATCTCGTGTCTGATCGTCGGGATCGCGGTGTTCCTGTGGGCGCTCCCGTCGGAGTACCCCCTGGAGTACGTCATCTTCGACGTGATGAGCGCCCAGAGCAATGTCGGCCTCGACGCGGGTATCACCGGGCCGGACATGCCCCGGGCGGCGAAGACGATCCTGCTGTTCAACATGTGGGTCGGCCGCCTCGAAATCATCCCCGTCGCGGTCCTGCTTGCCGCGGTATTCCAGCGGTTCGACCTCTACTCGTGACCTCGCTCTGCTTTCGCGGAATGTAATCCGATCCTACCCCTCGCCCCCGGCGTCGTCGCGAGCTGAATCCGGGAGTGCAGGGAGTCTACTGCGACCCTGCGCATGGTACTCGTCGTCCCGCGCCAGTCGTGACACTGCGGACGATTTTCCAGCGTAGGGTGAGATTTGTCGACGGCTCGCCAGCGCAGTCACAGTACAGGCATCGCATACCTAACTGGTGGTAGCTTCGATAACGGCCATGGCACGAGAAGGTGAAACAGACGTGTCGCGACGGACGTTCGTTATGTGCGCGGCCGGAGTCGGAGTGCTGTCGGTGCTGGGGATCGCGGGTGCCGGAGCCGAGCAGCCAGACGGCCCGGGAACGGAACGCTGGCAGTTCACGACCGGCGGGGCGATCGGGTCATCGCCGACGGTCGTCGACGACACGGTGTACGTCGGGAGCGACGACGGACGCGTGTACGCGGTGGACACCGAGAACGGGACCGAGCAGTGGGCGTTCGACACCGGCGGTGTCGTGACCTCCTCGCCGACGGTCGTCGACGGGACCGTCTTCGTGGGCAGCAGAGACGGATTCCTCTACGCGCTGGACACCGAGAACGGCACCCAGCAGTGGGCCTTCGACACCGGGCTCGACGTCACCTCGTCGCCGACGGTGGCCGACGGGACGGTCTTCGTCGGGAGCCACGACGAGACGGTGTACGCGCTCGACGCCGCCGACGGCACCCAGCAGTGGACCTTCGACACCAGCTACCTCGTGACCGAGTCTTCGCCGACGGTCGTCGACGGCACCGTCTACGTCGGGGACTTCGACGGGTTCGGCGGCACCCTGTACGCGCTGGACGCCGCCGACGGCACCCAGCAGTGGACGTACGCGGCGACCGGCCAGATCGTCTCGTCGCCGACGGTGGTCGAGGGCACCGTCTACGTCGGGGATCGAAACGTGCACGAGCTGGACGCCGCCGACGGGGCCGAGCAGTGGAGCTACGATACCGGCGAGGCCGTCGTCTCGTCGCCGACCATCCTGGACGGAACAGTCTTCGTCGGGAGCGGCGATGGCGCTGTCTACGCCCTCGAGGCGACGGACGGCTCCGAAGCGTGGCAGTTCGGGACTGGCGGACCCGTCCTCTCGGCGCCGACGGTGGCCGACGGGACGGTCTTTGTCGGGAGTGACGACGACAACATATACGCGCTGGACGCCGCCGACGGGGCCCAGCAGTGGAGCTACGAAACCGGCGGGTCGATCAGGTCAGCGCCGACGGTCGTTGACGGCACTCTCTTCGTCGGCAGCAACGACGGAACGCTGTACGCGCTGGAGACGAGCGCCACGGGGTCGAGCGAGGATTCCCGCGTCAGACTGGGCACGCTCGGACATCATCACGTCTGGGCGGAGAACGCGTCCGGCCAGGATGGCGAGGACGATGACGACGGCGAGGACGGTGACGACGGAGGCGATGATGGCGGCGGAAGTGGAGATGGTCCGCCACCGGTCGTAGGCGACACCGCGCCGCAGAGTCTGGCCGGCGACGGGCTGTACCGCGACATCGATGGCGACGGCGAGTTCACGATCGGGGACGTGCAGCTGTTCTTCGAGCACCGCGACGCCGACGTCGTGCAGGACAACGCCGAATTCTTCAACTTCGACGGCGGCGAGTCGCCCGGGGTGAGCATCGTGGACGTTCAGGCGCTGTTCCTGGATTACCTCGGGGAGCAGTAGAGCGGTAGCGCCACGGGCGTTTTCTGATTCGTGGGTATGAGAGGGTGTCATAGCAGTACTTCCGAGGTATAATCGCCGAAATCCTGGTTCAGACAGTCCAGTTACAGTAATATTTGCTATTTTTACCGTAATTTGGATCGTTATCTGGTCACTTCGCCAGCTGATCGGCACGGATCTCCGCCAGTTCGGCTTCGTCTCGCTCAAGCGCGACTATCGATACAGTTTCAACCGCGTCAGCGATGCTGTCACAGTCGTATTCGGTCATCACAGCGACCAGTTGCTCGAACACTTCCTCAGAAACGGTCAGACTGGTGTATCCGTCTGGTGGCATTGTCCTCAAATTACGGTAACAACAGATATATTTCGGTATACTGTTGCTCTCACCCCTCGCTAAACCCCCGGAAGTACTGATAAAACTCTTCTCATACCGTGATGATCGTACTTCCTGGATTGTCTCCGCGTTTGTAGTTGATAATAGCGACAACAAGGCGAAGCCACAAGGCAAGAAACACCTGTGCCTGTGCGTGGACGCGGCCTCGGGCGTTTAATGATCAAGATAACTTTTGGAAGTCGAGGAATCTCTCATACCACTTTTGTGCAAAGCTGATTCGCTCTGTAATTTGCTTAAACGTTTCTCTGACGAGTTCTAATGTATCGGGATGAGCGATACGTAAATATATAAATTATATTAAAGTAACTTTTTTATATCTGATGCTTCAACTAAGTAACTGAAGTATGGTAGATCCAACGCGAACGTTCACTGAAGTAAATCGGAGAACGGTGTTACAATCACTCGGTGCAGGTGCCGTCGGAAGCGTCCAGATGGGAACTGCCGCCGGCCGAAGGGACCCAGGACAATTCGAAGCTAGGAAGGGGAGCAGCCTCATGGTAGATATCAAAGTAACCCATGATATCCAGAATGATGTCCCAGTGAGACATACGGATAGGTTTATATTCCCTACTTATTTGAATAATGGCAGACTGTATTACGTGGGAGCTGATGTCACCAACTATGTCCCAAACAGTCCGATCGTTCGTACACCGTTTGGGCAGAAACAACCGACCAGTTTCCGCCATGAAGTGGATCTGGGAGGAGTGATTGAAGCGGACGATGCTGGCGCGTATGCGAAACTGATTGGCATTGATAAGTATTCGGTAGACGCTACGGTTGAACCACGTGAGCAGTCGGTCATCGTTACTGTAGAGAATCGCGAAGTGTCGATACAGGAAGAGAACCGGCGGGAAGTTACCTTGGAACCAAGGGAGATAGAGGTACCGAGCTACGAGCAAAAAACGGTTACAGCTGCTCGTGATGGAATTTCCGGAACAAAAGAGATCCGGGTGCCATCGGGAACTAAAATAGCAACGGTTACACCGACAGTGATAATCCAGAATCACGGGAAGGTGGATGTCATTGGCGAACGAGACGCACGGGTCTTCCCCGAAACTATGCCAGGAGGAAACGCCCTCTGGCACGCTGTGGAATCAGAAGATCGAGAAATAAACAATGGAATTGTTACTATTGAGGATGAACGATAATGTCTGAACGAGTAGATATTTTCGGGACTGATGACCTGTTCGCCGACACGTCGGATCCAGTGACGCAGATGAATGATATCAAAGACTATTTAGACAATACCGTCGAGCCCGACGTGAAAAATAATACCGACAGTGACGATTGGTCCTTCTCTGTTAGGGACGGTTCAGACGAGCGAGTACAGGTTGACGATTGTGAGGACTGTTCTAGTTGTTCAGGGTATGAACTTACAGAACGAAGGGATACCGCCGAACAATGGTTGAGCAATAATTTCGACTATTATGACTACTCGTCAGTCTGTGTTGTCGTCGACTATCACGATGATTGTCCGGATGATTTGCTCGGTGTTGCGGACGGTGGGGGGTGGGATACAAATGGACGTAAGACAGTAATTGTAAACACCGCCCAAACCATGAAATCGGTCACACTCTCAACGCCGAACATCAAGACACAGCAGTCTATTATAACACCGGGATCGGGTACTACTCCGCGACACACATGTGGACTCCCCCGATCGACGGGACATCGACTCAATGTGACGACGGTGATGAAGCGGACTTGTTGGATGACTCATTCTCCAGTTGTGCATTCAATGAAATCGATCAGGTTTTGTGAGTAGGTAGAGCCACGGCGCATCAGCTTAAACAACTTTTTTACTTAGTACAAAACTTATTACAATCAATCGCCATACCTCTATCTATGACGGACGAAACGACTGATCCCTGTCAACAGTCGGCGTCGGCCGAAGGTGCCCCAGCCAGCACCGACACAGTCAGCGCTGAGACACACGCCCTTGCCGCCTCGCAGCTCACCCGTCGATCCTTCGTTCGAACTGGTGCGATCGCGCTGGTCGGAAGCCTCGCGGGGGGTGCTGCGTCGAAGTCTACGGTCGACACCCCCACGAACGAGACAGCGTCGACACCGAACGACATCGGCTCTCCGACGAACGGGACGGGGACGAGGCGGTCCGGGCGCGGGGCCCCTGAAAAAGCCGGAGTATCACTCTGGAACAGCACTGACGATGCTCACGAGGTATCAGTGGTTGTCACCAAATCCGATCAGACCGACTTCAAGGCCTTGCCCACGGAGTTCACGCCGACGGGGGAAGAAGAGACTCGATCTCCCGTGTTTCAACGGGATGTGGCTCTCTCACCGGATACGAGGCAGTTCTACGGGGAGGTGTTCCGAGAACCCGAAGAGCGGGTGGCCTACCGTGCGATCGTCACGCTCGATGATGGGAGGAGCACCGGCTACGTCTTCGACGATACCCCGAAGAGTGGATTTATTGCTTTAAGTATAGATATATGGCAGGACACCGATATTCTCGTCTCTCAAGAGTTCGTGTGACAAAGTGTAGACGGGTTGATCTCTGTGGGGGCGCCACTCGGTTCCGTCGCGATGACCGCATGTAGGTCGACGGCGTGAACTGTCTCCACGGACAAGTGAGTGTTTCGACATATTCCCGACTCTCAAAATCGCCAGCATCCGCCGAGCGAAGCGAGGCGGTTCCCGCAGCGACCCGGAGGGTCCCGAGGAAACCCGAGGGAGTACGGAGGAGGTTACGTCCATTCTGTGAAGCCGCACTTCCCGCAGTGGAGGCGGTCGCCGTGGTCGGCGAGAAAGGAGTCGCCGCAGCGCTGGCACTGCTCGCGGTCGGTGCTGCCGTCCTCGTCGTACAGTTCGTGGTGGGGCATCTAAGCCTCCTCCGGCTCGCCGTCGGCGTCCTCCTCGGCGGTGATCTTGTTGCGTTCGAGCATGTAGTCCTGCTCGACGTCCTGGGCGTGCTCGGGGGACTCGTACACTTTCGCGTAGCCGACGGTCTTGCGCATCCCGAACTTGGTGTCGAGGTCGTGGACGACGACCTCCTTGGAATCCTTGTTCAGCATCGCTGCGAGGGAGTCCCGAACCGACAGCCGCTCCGGCGTCGCTTCCTCGTGTGTCAGTTCGAAGCGCACGTCCGTGCGGTGCAGCATCGGGTTCTCGTCTTCTTCGAGGATCGTGATGTCCATGGTGCTGTATCTTCCCGCCGAGTCGCCTAAAAGGATTTCGAAGCGTCGAACCGACAGGGGTTTTTAAGATGTAGGGCCCGTCCCGCACGGCGATCAGTCGTCGGGACCGAGTTTCGCCAGCAGGTGCGAGACGTGGATGCGGTCGTCGGTCCCCTCGTGGAGGTCCACGTCGATCTCGCCGGCCAGCCGGTGGAGGTCGGCCAGTTGCTCGCCGGCGTACCGCGAGCGTGCGACGTCGAGGATCTCCTCGAGCACTTCGCTGCCGCTGTAGCCCTCGTCGACGAGCAGGTCGTCGAGCGTCGACCGGGCGTCGGTGAACTCGCCGGCCTCGGCGTCTGCGATCATCTCCTGGACCTGCTCGTTAGCCTCGACCGCCGACAGCGTCTCGTAGGCGGCGTTCATCGTGATCTCGCCCGCCTGCTCGGCGGTGGTCTGGGCGCTCAAGATGGCCTCCCGCAGGTCGCCGCCGGCGGCCCCGGCGACGTACTCCAGGCCCTCCGCCTCGGAGGGGACGCCCTCGCGCCCGGCGATCCGTTCGAGCACCGTCTCGATCTCCCCGGTCGTCGGCGACCGCACGGGGATCGGGAAACACCGCGAGCGGATCGGCGCGATCAGCGACGACGGCTGGCGGGTCGCGATGACGAACTGCGTCGCCTCGTAGTACTGCTCCATCACGCGCCGCAGCGCCTGCTGGAAGTCCTCGCGCATCCCCTCGGCGTTGTCCAGCACGAGCGTCTTGTACTCGCCGGCCACCGGCGAGTAGCTCGCGGACTCCTTGAGGACATGGTTGATGAGGTCGGCCTTCGAGGAGGTGCGCCGCCGCTTCGAGTCGATGAACGGCTCAAAGCGCGGGTCCTGACTGATCTCCTTTTTCGTCGAGTCGAAGAAGTCCGCGACGTTGATCTCGATGCGGTCGGCGTCCGGATTGGCGTGGGCTTCGCGGGTGAACGCCCGGATCGCCGCAGTCTTGCCGCTCCCTTTCGGCCCGTGGACGACCAGGTTCATCGGCTCTTCGAGCGCGCGCTCGAACTGGTCGCGAACCGACGCCTGCGGCAGCTCCGCGAGCGTCGGCGCGTGCCGCTCGGTCCACAGTGGCCCGTCCATTGGCTGGCTGTTCGTGACCGCGGGCTACAAAGGTTCCCTTTCGGAGCGGCCACCCCCGGGGCCGCAAACCGGGTCGGCCCGGCTCGCCGGCCGCTCTGCCAGCGCAGCCCCGCTTTTGGCCCGGGCCGGATCGCGGAGCAACCGGGCAGGACCCGCGACAGCCAGAGACCCCGGGCTATTTCACCCTCGAACGCGTCGGTGTAGCCATGAGTTTTACACCGGCATCGACGCTGGTGGCGGAGACACGGCCGACCGATGGCGGTTCGCGCCACGGCTCGAGCCACCTCGGCGGCGATCAGATCCTGGTCCCGCTGCTCACGCCCGACCGGGCGACAGTGAGCGACCAGCTCCGCGCTGCGGCGTCGTTCGGCCGGACCACCGGGGGATCGCTCCACGTCGTCAACCCCGCTACGGCGTCCCGCGGGGACGAGTTCGACCTGCGCCAGGAGTTTACTGCCGGGGACGAACAGCAGCTCCTCGAGTGGGCGATGGATCACGCCCCGGAGGGTGGACCGGGGCCACGGGGGGACGGGTTCGCGTACACCAGGGGCCTCCTCAGGGGTATCCTCGGGACCATCGAAACCACCGAGATCGACACTCTCGTGGTGCCCAGCGGGTCGCAGACGGGGCTGGTCAGGCGCGGCCTCGTCGACCGCCTCGCGCTCCGCGCCGACTGTGACGTGATCACCGTCAACGGACAGCATGGCTACGGGAGCGTCCCCTCGATACTGCTCCCCGTCGCCGGCGGCCCCCACTCCGGGCTGGCGACCGACGTCGCCGACCGGATCGGCGCCGACTTCGACGCGTGGATCGACGTGCTCCACGTCGTCGACCCGGACGCCCCGGACCGACGGCGGGAACAGGCCCGGGCCCACGTGGACGCCGCCGCCCAGCGCATCGGCCGTCCCGAGTCGACGTCGACGTGGGTGCTCGAATCCCCCGACGTCGCCGACGCCATCGTCGAGCAGTCGCAGTACTACGGGCTCACTGTCGTCGGCGCACCGACCAAGGGCCGGCTCCGCCGGTTCATCGCCGGGTCGACGAACCGCCAGATCCGGAGCAACGCCCACAGCGTGGTGCTCTCCGCGCGGAACAACCGCGCCTGAAACTGACGTCTGACGAATACCCGGCGGTACAGAGTCACAACAATCACTATGAGAGGCCTGTTTGCGAGTCGTTGCAGGCGGCTTCGTCCGATCGCCGCCGCTAGTTCGTTTTGGCGTCCGGGCCGCCGTTGTCCGCGGGCGGTTCGACGCCCTCGGCGGCCTCGACGGTGTTGGTCTCCTTCTCGGTGTTGACGTGCCAGCGCTCGACCTCCTCGTCGTAGTCAGACAGGCGGTTCGAGACGCGGATCTTCAGGTCGTCGTCGTTGACGTTGACCTCGAACACGTACTCGGGGGCCTCCTTGCTGCCGACCCGCTGGATGTTGGCGCTGATGAGGTCGTTGTCGAAGTAGTACGGCGACATCTGGGTCATCACGTTCCGGTAGACGGTGTCCTCGACCTTCCGGATCGCCTTCCGGCCGGCCGAATCCGCCGCGCGGGCGACGTAGTCGATGCTCTCGCCCCACTTGTCGACGGCCTCGTCGGGGTCGTCGAGGTTCTCGTAGGACTCGGCCAGCTTCTCGCCGGCCGTCTGGAGGTCCTCGTCGGGGTCTTTCCCCTCCTGCTCGCCTTTCCCCTCCTCGACGCTGGCCTGGTCGGCCGTCTTCTCGCTGACGTCCTCGTCCAGGCGTTCGTGACTCTTGGGCCGCCACTCCTCGAACTCGGCGAGCGCCTCCTCGTCGACGTCGATCCCCTCGTCGGCGGCCAGCTCCTCGAGCGCCACCGCGATCCGCTCGCCGTGCTCGACGGTTTCGACCCAGCTCCCGCGCTGCTTGAACCCGGATACACTCTCTTCCATCTCGGCCATCTCGGCTATCGCTTGCCGGCTATGCGATGGATATGGATAAGCTTTGTCGCTGCCGGACCGGCGCAGTCACCCGCTGACAGGCGACTCGTGCCCGTGCTCGCTCTCGCGCTCACGCTCGCGGAACAGCCGGTCCTGGCCGCTCCCGGACGGCCTCCTGGAAGCGGTCGTGGATCCGCTCGCGCAGCGTTCGCGCGGTCTCGACGTCGACGTCCAGCGCCACCGCGTCACCCCCCCAGAACCCGCCGGAGGTCGCCGTGTCCACGACGAGCGTCCCCAGGTCCCGCCGGCGCTGGAACACCGTCTGGGAGTCCGAGACCGTTTGGACCCGGTAGATCGGGACGACCGTCGTCCGCCGCGTCCAGAACCCCGAGCGCGTCACCACGTAGTCTTCGTCGACATAGTACCCCAGGTGGGCCCACTTCAGGTGGGCCGCGATCGGCACCAGCAGCCACAGCCCCGCGCCGAGATACCAGTACGGCAGACCGTCGGTCCAGAGGTGGATCGCGCCGAGGATCGCGGTGATCACGCCGACGACGATGGTGTAGCGGGCGACGTAGCGCACCCGAGCGCGCCGTGGCGGCCGCGCGAACGAGATGTCGCCAACGTTCTCGATGGAGCGGGCGAGCTCAAGCACCCGGTCGCGCTCGGCGATGGGGACCGCCGACTCCACGTCGCTTCCTCCCTGGCCGGGTGAGTAGCCGGCCGTCTCGATGACCAGGCTGCCGTAGCCGGCAGCGCGGGCGAGCACGTTCTCCCGGATCATCAGCGTCTGGATCTTCGACAGCGGGATCGTCCCGGTGTACTGCTGGAGGAGGCCCCGCTCGTAGCGGAGCTCCTCGCCGTGGCGCGTCAGGCGGAACCCGTAGTAGCGGAACACGGCCTGGACGCCGCTGGCGATCCACAGGATGACGAGCCCCACTGCCGCGAACGCGGGCCCGAGCAGGAGAAACAGCCCCACGCGCGGCGAGATCTCCCGGGCGGCCACCGGCGAGCCGACGAAGGAGAGCCCGACGAGGATCAGCCCCAGCAGGCGGAAGTTCGCCGACGTGACGCCGAGAATCCCGAGCTCGCGCTGGTCGAGTTCGAACAGCACGTCGCCGGTCTCCTCCCGGGACTGCTCCGGGCTCGCTTCGTCCCGTTTCCGGTCGCTGATGAGCTCCTGCAGCCGCGAGGCCTCCCGTCGGCTCACGTACCGCAGGGTCGCCTCGGTCGCGTTGCCGCCGGCGGTTTCGAGGCGAACTTCCGCGATTCCGAGCGCCCGCTGGACGACGTTCTGTGCG